>CAJUBQ010000033.1 GCA_910584595.1 uncultured Eubacterium sp. | reverse complement strand
TTTAGCTGCTGGCGTTAAGCCAGGGCGAATTAGGCGCCGCGTCCGTTCGGCACCATAGTGTAAATGCAGAATGCTTAGGGATTCTTACATTCTGGAACAGGAACAAGAAACAAGGGCAGCTCCCCACCATCCGGCGTCCGGTAATCCGGAAAAAACAACATTTTGTCTAAATTGTTGCTTTATTACTTGCCCCACCCCGTGAAAATTAACCTTTGTATGGAACAAATTGTTTTTTTTGAAATTTTTTACTTGAAATTTTGATCGAATTCAGTTATAATATGTCTATCGGCACTAAATAATTAAAAACTGTTTCGCAGGTATCGTACATCGGTAGTACACCAGCTTCCCAAGCTGGTAAGGTGGGTTCGACTCCCATTACCTGCTCTGACATGAAACTCAGTAAAATCCCGCAGTCCAACCACAAACTCCTGCGGGATTTTACTTTGTCTCCATTTTCGTATTTTTATTACCCCATTCCAAAAATAATCTATAAATAAAATTGATTGACAAATCCTATGACAAAAAATTCTATCAATCATATAAATAATTATAGTTATAGTATACAATTGCAAAAAAAATAACCCAAAACCCTAACATTTATAAGGTTTCCGGCTATGAAAGAAAAAACATATTTTTGCAAAAATGAGACACGGGGGAGTCGAACCCCCGACAACTTGATTAAAAGTCAAGTGCTCTACCAACTGAGCTAGTATCCCATATAAATTTCGAAACTGGGCTAACCAGATTCGAACTGGTGAATGCAGGAGTCAAAGTCCTGTGCCTTACCGCTTGGCGATAGCCCATTAACTTGTCCTTCTGCGTCTAACATGCACCATTTAGTATTGGCTGCTGTTTGCAACGCAAAGGGTGGATACAGGGATTTGAACCCTGGGCCTCCAGAGCCACAATCTGGCGCGCTAACCAACTGCGCTATACCCACCATATTAAAAACATGAATCCCCTACAGACAGATCCATTCCTGTGCCCGAAGGGATTCGAACCCCCGACCCACGGCTTAGAAGGCCGTTGCTCTATCCAGCTGAGCTACGAACACATCTCACAAGAGAACTTTTGCAAAGCGGTTAATTCCGCTAAAGCGGGTGATGGGAATCGAACCCACGTATCCAGCTTGGAAGGCTGGTGTTCTACCATTGAACTACACCCGCATGTTTTGTAACGATCGGGGTGACAGGATTCGAACCTGCGGCCTCCTGGTCCCAAACCAGGCGCTCTAGCCAAGCTGAGCCACACCCCGCTGTGTTAACTTTTCTGTTTTCCCGAACGCAAGATAAAGTATACCCTAGTATTTCCAAAATGTCAACACTTTTTTTAAAGAAATTTTAAAAAAAATTGGAAATCGCCGTCATCCCCTGTTTCCATCACGATATAAGAAGGTTTGTGCCCTTCCTGCCTGGGAAAAGACAGGCTTCCGGGATTAATTACAGATAATGTTCCTTCTTTTCGAAGGACCGGACGGTGAATATGTCCAAACATCACCAGATCGGCGTCCCTGCCCTGCGCCTCCCGAATCAGATGTTCCAGACCTGCCACTACATAATAATAATGGCCATGCGTAATAAAAATACGTTTTCCTTCCAGCTCAATGATCTGCTCCTGCGGCAGCCTGGAAAAATAATCATTGTTTCCTTTCACTGCCGTTACCGGACAGCCTGCAGCGGTTTCCAGATAATCTTCATCCCCTTCAATATCTCCCAGATGGATGACCTGATGATATGGACGCTCCAGCTTAAGCACTTTGTCCAGATTTTTATGATATCCATGCGTATCACTTATAATTAATACTCTCATAACACCCATCTCCCTGTTTTCATTTTGCCTGATGTACCTTAAGTATGCCTCTGTGCATCAGTTCCTGTTTCATTGCCCTTAGCGCATTTCCTCTATGGCTGCATGCATTTTTCTGTTCCATCGTAAGCTCTGCTGTGGAACAGCCATAATCATCTACGTAAAAAATCGGATCATAACCAAATCCATTTGTACCTGCGATTTTCCATCCAATATATCCTTCTATCGTGCCTCTTGTAGTAAACACACCACTACCCGGAACTGCTGCCGCAATCGCGCAGACAAAACGTGCGCTTCTGCGCTCTTTTTCCACACCGGTAAGCCGATACAGCAATGTCTGATTTTTGATATCATAAGAAGTATCTTCTCCGAGATAACGAGCAGAATAAATTCCCGGTTCTTTATTCAGATAATCAATTTCCAGCCCGGAATCATCTGCCAGTATCATATCATCCGGCGCCAGCTTTGCAATTTCTGTCACTTTTTTACAAGCATTTTCTTCAAAAGTTGTCCCATCTTCCATAACATCTGCTTTGATTCCCGCTTCTTTCATAGACAATATTTCTAAATTACAATCGGACAATATTTCTTTTATTTCCTTCATCTTGTTTTCATTTCCTGTTGCGAATATAATTCTATTCATTATGTTATCTACCTCCTGCAGCTTTTTCTCTGTTTATGAATAGTTGTTATTTTCTCCTATGATTTCTCTTTTTCAAACTATTTCCCTTTTTGAAGCTGGTCCAGGCGAGCCAGCGATTTCAGCAGCGCGTGATACAGCCCCTTAGCCGCTTTGTGCTGATAGCCTGGATCTGTCAGTCTCGCCAGTTCATTTGGATTGTTCATAAATCCTACTTCAACGAGCGCAGCCGGCGCAGCAGAATTTCTTATAATATAGATTTTATTTCCATTTATGAGTCTTCTCTTTTTTGCGCCTAATGCAGCGACTTCTTCATCCAGACATATTTGCGCAAAATCCTGAGTATCAAATTCCGTATCCGGAGCCAGCTCATTATACATGACCTCAACTCCTTCCACCCCTGTATTGCCTTTTAAGGAATTAATATGCACACTTAAAAACAAATCCGCTTCCAGCTCATTAGCGAGCCCTACCCGGTCGGAAAGCGACGGATTTGAATCATCCAATCTTGTGTAATAAACTCCAATACTGGCATCATTTTCCTCGTCAAACAATGCTTTGACCTGCTGAACGATTGCGAGGGTAATATTTTTTTCATAATATGTTCCGGAAACTGCGCCGGGCGCTCCTCCTCCGTGACCTGCATCTACGACCACAATCCGATCGTGCAGTTCCCTTGGTGAGAGAAAATCCAAATATAAGTAATCCTCATCAAAGCTATAGTCTGCCTCTACCATCTTATCCATCGTCAGAGCAACCGTACCGCTGCTTCCCTCACTGGAATAATCCAGACTTTGCATATCTGAGCTTTCACCAAGCACCATATAGTCATAAATATAATTTTCATCTGCTCCCGGAATCTGAATATCGATCCGCCGCGAAATGAGATTCTCAACAACTTCTACGTTTGATGCATCCGCGCCTTTCGGCAGCTCCAGCTGCATCTGGTGTGTAATAACGATCACATCTTCCTGAGGTTTTGGTTCCCCTCCCTCTTTGTCCACTTCCTGCTCCGCCTTTTCCGCTTTTTGTGCCTGTTCCTGCACCTGCTGCGTATTATAATCCATAATTTCCAATCCGGACATTTTTTCTAATAATGCATATCGTTCTTCCCTTGCCCGCTGATCTGCGCGGATACTGGCGCTGAACGCTTCTATTCGCTGTTCCAGCGCCGGCAGAAACCAGACTGCCACACATACAAAAAGAGAAAATGCACACGTAAAAAATGCTGTAAAACGTGCCAGTCTCTTTTCCATAACCGCTTCCTCCTCTGTTTCCCTCATCAGCCCCGGGCTGAATCCATCTGTAAGTTATTTTTCACCTTTCATCATATGCAGCCGTTTTTTCGACGGACGCCTTGTATATGCTTTAATACAAAGATTACAGTCCGAGCTTTCTTTTACATCTGCCCAATTCTTTCCCTGTGCACTGACATAGCCCTCGCCATCCTCTAAATCTACATCCTGTGTCAGCTCGTCAGCAGCGTATTCAATTGCCATTGGACGAACTTCATTTGGTGTAGACAGCCAGACTACTACTGCAAATTTTCTGTTTTTGGGCACACGAATCGACTGGTCAAAGCGAATCGTATGATATCCCGCATGAGACAGCCTTCCCTCTGCCACAAGTATCCGTTCATCCATCGATGATATATCCGTAAATTCCGAAACGATATAGACCTGATAGCCTGTATTCTTACCCGTCGTATAAAACCCTGCTGCCGCAATATCCTCTTCTTCCTCTGTCAGATAAACATTTGCCCCATAGATACTTTCTTTATTGTATCCCATCTGGCCGACCCATCCGCATAAATCAGACTGATACAGCTTATCATAATTATCCGCCTCTTCCACTCCGGTAAAAACAAGATTATGGATCCCGATATTTGTATCATAATAGGACACATAAAAAACCCCGTCATCGCCAAAGTCTGCTCCCCAACTATTCTGACAAATAAACGCACCATCATCCGCAACAGCTGTCTGAAAATTTTCTCGTGGAAAATTATCGTCCCAGCCAATAATAACTACATCATGATTTGGTTTTTCTTCTCCCATATAGCAGTAAGCGTATTTTTCTCTATTATAATAAGAAGAATCACCATCCGCATTTTGCAGCGTCGTATAAATACAGCTCTCAACCCCGCCATATTGGAAAACCGCCTGTTTAATCCCATCCAAATCTTTCGCATCGATAATCTGCATATCCTGCACATGTTTTACAGCAGTCAACGAGGAATCCGTCTCACCATCTCCATAAGGATCGTCCTCTTCTCTGACCGGCCCCTGCCATGCAGCCAGATATGCCATCGCCATCGTATACTGCCCGCCATCTTTCAGTGAGCTTGTAAAGCTATGATTCTGATTCATATGATCTACGGACAGCTGCATATTTGTTTCCGGCATTAGAGCTGATTCCAGCGCTGTCAATGATGCAAACGCCCAGCATGTGCCATAAGGCCCCTGATCCCGAATCTTTGGTGCGCGTCCTTTCTCTCTTAAATCATACTGATAGGGAAGATGTATATCGTCATCCGGCCGTACGCTCTGGACAATCAGCACATTTTCCTCCATGTCCCATTGACACGCATATCCAAGTTCTTCCATCAGTATATCCAGCGGAAGATAATATCTGCCGTTTTGCTCTATGAGTGACGGTTGTTTGACTATCTTTTCTTTATTTTTAATATAATAATTTTGATTTGGTTTAAATTCAAACGTATCTTCGCTTTTCTCAATAACCAGAAGTTTTTTATCATACAGATGCGCACTGCATGCAAAGCCGTCCCGCAGCAAAGCCGTCGGAAGCATCACCCTGCGTTCATCATCCATATAAATACCATCTTCCAGATTGGAAAATTTACGTCCGTCAATATGAATAGCCAAATACCTTTGATTTACTTCTTCTGCAATGACAGGATCCCATTCTTCCCTGGACAGATTTGCTCCCTGAACTTTCTGCGTATGTGCAAAACTCTGCCCGATAAACTCAAACTTCAAAAGCATTAACATTCCAAGTATGACCGCAGACCAGACATACCTTTTTAATTCATGCATTCTTCCTTTTTCCTTTTTGGAGGTTTCGGCCCCATAAACTGATAAAAATTCGTCTTAAGCATCCCGTTATAAATCTTTCGTTTTTTATCTGCACTGCGTCCAACAAACCGTTCTGTATCTCCATATCCGGTAATTATGTATAACGACCATGCATCCAGATTCCGATATGCTTCTCCTATCTGCTCATACAGCTTCGGCAAATCCCGTTTATCTTCCATACGTTCCCCATATGGCGGATTCGTAATCAAAAATCCATACTTCTTCGGATGCCGAAGCTGTTGAATACTTCTTTTTTGAAAATGGATCAAATGATCCACTCCCGCACGCTTTGCGTTTTCACGTGCGATACGGATCACGTCTCCATCGATATCATACCCCTGAATATCGACAGCAATATCCGGCTTTTCAAGATCCCTCGCTTCCTCTAACGCTTCATACCAAATCTTTTTTGAGATCATATTTTCCCATTCCTGCGCCGTAAATTCCCGATTCATGCCCGGTGCGATATTTGCAGCCATCAAAGCGGCTTCAATTGGAAATGTGCCGCTGCCGCAAAACGGATCGACCAAAATACGGTCTGCATGCCATGGCGTCAGCTTGATTAACGCAGCTGCCAATGTCTCAGAAATCGGCGCAAGTCCGCTCATCGTACGATATCCACGCTTATGCAGCGATTCCCCGGTCGTATCGATGGTAACTGTCACTTCATCTTTTAACAAAAAAATTCGAATCGGATATTGTGCGCCTGTCTCCGTAAACCATTCCCGGTCATAATATTCCTTCATCTTTTCAACAATTGCTTTTTTCACAATTTTTTGAATATCTGACGGGCTGAACAGCTTGCTCCTGATAGAGGACGCCTTTGTAACCCAGAATTTTGCATCTTTTGGCAAATAAATTTCCCACGGCAGCGCACGAATGCCTTCAAACAATTCATCATAAGTAACCGCATGAAAGCTGCCTGCTTTTAGCAGCACCCTTTCTGCCGTACGCAAAAAAATATTGGCACGACAGATTGCCTGCGCATCTCCTGTAAATGTGACTTTCCCATCTTCAACTTTTGTGATTTCATATCCAAGATCGTAAACTTCTTTTTTTAATACAGCTTCCAGTCCAAAATGGCAAGGCGCTGTTAATTCAAATGTCCGCATAATTTCTCCATTGTTTTCCTTTATTTTAGCTTTTCGGTTTCTGTTATCTGTTTTTCTTAGTTTATATTATCTTGTCTGATTTACGGTGTCAATCAAATTTTATTTGATATGCGCATTTTGTGACAAAAAACACTCAACACCACCAATTAACGCCCCGACATGATATCCCCTTTTACTTAGCCGCTTTGCCGCCATCAGGCTCAGATTTCCATGTTCACAGTAAAAAATGATATTTCCTCTGACTGGCAGCTTATGCTCCCATTCTGCCATATGTTCATATGGAAAGTTTCTGGCCCCAGGCAAATGATATTCTATATATTGTTCCGGATCTCTTAAATCTACAAAAAAAGTGTCCCTTCGATTTAAATATGCTGGTGCATCTTTACATTTAATCAATTCAAAATCCATAGCTCCTCCTATATACAAACAGCCCTGTGCAAAAGAAACTGCTGTTTCTTTTGTACAGAGCTGTTTTGTTAATATAGTCTATTCAATTGAGGAGCGATTGCCATTCTTATTTTGTGTGGCAGTCTGAAAATTTGCTGTCAGCTTTGTTAGAAGCCTGGTTTTTAGCATTCTGAGCATTGCTGGCGTTGCTTGCTCTGTTAGAGCTGTTGTTTGCATTGCTTGCATTTGATGCATTGCTCGCGTTTGATGCATTGCTCGCATTTGACGCATTGTTTGCATTATTTGCATTTGTAGAGTTAGATGCATTTGATGTCTTGTTCTTTGCCATTTTTCATAGCCTCCTATTTTCCTATCTATAATTGCAATGTTTTGTTCAAACATTGTATTGATAGTATGGTCACGGAGCCTTCTTTTATACTGGAAAATTTTAGTATACGGGAAAACATACGCTCATGCTGATTTCAGCTTTTTTTCATATGCTCTGCGATAATTGCCCAATTGTCTGCACAGCAGCGCCAAATCCAGCCTTTCCTTCCAATTTCTTCCTTTTTTGGAGTAATATAATTCAAACTTAATATTACGATTGACCAGATATTGGATAAATCCCGCATAAAAATTAAAGTACCAGCTTGTAATATGGCTGTCCTCTACTTGCGCAACCTTTTTTGTCTGAAGCATTTTCGAAATCTTTGTCAGTACGGATATCAGATTCATTTCCTTTAATGCCGGAGCAAACCGAAAACAAAGCAGCCCCAGATTAATCGTTTCCAGACCATTGACACGGAACCGATCGATCAGGCTATCTACTGATTCCACATTAAATTGTGCTGTTTTTTCCATAATCATTCCTACCGCCTGCATTCTCTATCTATACAGTATGTCGGATACTTGGAACAGTTTCCTTATCATCTGTATTTTTAACGTTCCTTACGAAATATTTGCTGTTCCCAATTCTTTGATCTGTTCTATCAGATCCAGATCCGAAGCCGTCAGCTTTACATTTGAGGTAAGCGTATCCCCATTTGGCCGCCGGATAGTCATTTCAATAATTGTTCCTTCCTCTAAAGGCCGGCTGACAACCGCCTGAAAAAACTTCGGCAGCTTCGGATGACTGCGTGTAAATTCATCCCACATACTTTTCATCTTAAAAATCATAGCCGGATTCACCATATTTATACCTCCATTTTTTGTTTATCATACTACACTTTTATTAAAATTGCTATACAGACCGTTCATTTTCATAAAAAACACGCATCATTTCTCTTGTCAGGCTGAATGAATCATCCATATCTTTCAGCTGCTCCCGGCTGACCCATTCTGCTGATGCAAGTTCATTTTCATCCAGTGAAATTTGATCGCTCCCATCTAACTGCGCAAAATAACCCAGCAGCAGATTCCCATCAATCCCCCACGGCTGCGATTTGTAGTACCGGATATTTTTCACCCGTACACCCGTCTCTTCCATAACTTCACGCCTTACCGTGTCCTCCGCTGTCTCACCAATTTCCGTAAATCCGGCAATCAGCGCATACCGTTTATATTCCCGATTTGCGTACTTTGTCAGCAATATCTTGTCGCCATTTGTCACGGCCGCAATCACCGCAGGAGCGATTCTCGGATAGATCTGATTGCCGCACTCCCTGCAATAAAGCATACGCTCTTTTGCATCCGGCACAGTCTTAGCGCCGCAGCGGCCACAAAATCTGTGGTTTTTATACCATTGGCACAAGTGATATGCCGTATAAACCGCAAAGCAAAGCTCACGGTCTGCATGTGCCCGAAGCCCTGACATTTTCACCCATCGAAATTCTGTTTTTGTATCATCCCATGCTTTCCATGCACCCGGATCATTTGAATATAAAAAGTATGAATCCTGATCTATGCAAAACAAATACGTATCTACCGTTAAGGAATGGCCCAAAACATTCTCTATCTCTGCACGCTTTGGCAGCCGCCAATGACTGTATTTTTCTTTTATCAAAATATTATTTTCCAAAAAAACTGCTATGCGATCATTTTCATTTGGTTTCTTTAATTGAAATTCATTGTGAAACTTCTTTGGTGCAATATCCTGAATCATTGTAACACTCCCTGATCTATACATTCAGAAAACGGTTCCATTCCTCCGCATCCCGGGTACCTGCAATATGTAAAACATAAGTCCGTTCATTACAGGCATCAATCGTTATCCTATATGTATCTTCTGATTTTTCCAGCGCATAAATGCAGCTTTCCCCATCCGTAAATGATTTTAACATTTCATAATAAGTATCCGGCTCCAGTTCTTTATCTTCGTACTGTTCCATTAATTTGCCGTCCGCGTTATAGACTTTATAACCTTCTTCTACAAACTGTACAATCTCTGCGTTATGTATCTGAAAATACAGCTCGTTCGCACGCATCTGCCGGATGTCCCGATTTTGTGAATTTTCAGGAAGAATCATCACATTATCAAGCGTAAACTGAAGGCAGCCATTGATCTTTTGTATTTCCTGAATATAAGCTTGTGAAAAATCAAAATGATTCCACTCATTTGCTGTTGCATATTTCATGCTTTCATCCCTCCTGCTGCACGTACTGTGACATATTTCATGCTTTCATCCCTCCTGCTGCATGTACTGTAACATATTCCTGCACAACCATCCAGATATCATCTGCGACAGCCTGCGGATCCTGATTTCCATTAATGACAATCACCCGCTCTTCCCCATGCAGTTTGTCAAACGCTTCCAAATAGTTCTGCCGCACCTGTTCCAGCCGGGATTGTTCTTCAAACAGTTCCTTTTGAAACCGGTTTTTGGAAATGCGTTCCATCGCAAGCTTTGGCTCTATATCAAGAAAAAGATTTATCTCCGGTCTCAAGATTTCTTTGCATGGTTCATTTGCATGAATCAGCCAGTCCATCGGCAGCTCTACACTTTGATAAGCATAAGACGAAAAATAATATCTGTCCATCAGCACAACCGTACCATTTTCTATTTTGCGCACAACTCCATTTACATCATTCAGCAGATGATCCAATCTGTCTGCCGTGAACAGCGCCGCTATAACCTTTGGATCTGCCTGCATCCTCCCCGTCAAAATCTGACGAATCATCGACCCGATCGGCGCATCTGACGGTTCCATTGTCGTATAGAAAGAAATCCCCATTTGCTGAAGTCTCTCTGCAAGCAGACGTATCTGCGTACTTTTTCCGCTTCCATCAATTCCTTCAAATGCAATCAACACACCATTATGATTATCTATATGATTCATACTTATTTTCTCGACCTTTTCTTAGACTTATTTTTTATTGCTTTTCCATCCGCCGAATGGCTTTTCACATTGCTTTCTATCTGCGATGCCGGTACCGGATCCAGCTGCAGTTTCAGCTTTTTATCTACCATTTCATTTACAGAAACGCCAAGGCCCATCAATGCCCAGAAAATCGGAGCAACGGATACCGTAGAGTCATTCAATATGGAAACTATCATATACGTAAAGGTAGCAAACATAATACCAGCGCCAAGAACTTCTATGCCATCCTTATAAGAAGCTCTCCAGTATAACTTCGCACCCGTAATAAAATACCATACATAAAATACGATAATAGCTATCATTGCCGGAACCCCGCTCTGCGTAGCCACCTGCAGATAAAAACAGTGCGGTTTGACATCCAAAGCTGCCTGTGTGCCGGCATACGTCTTATTTACATAATCATTCTGCGGATACGTAACGGTATAAGTATCTGCCCCTGTTCCAAACAAAATGCTGTTTTTCAGCATTGGTATTGTTTTAGACCAAATCGTTCCTCGTTCCTCAAATACTCTTTCTAAAAACTTAACTGCTACACGCGGCGGATTATTAATCTTGTCCCATCGTCCAAATATATTATAATAGTAATAAGTATTATCGTCCCCTTTTTTGAAATACCAGGTGATATTATCTGCGACCACCCCTAATGCGACTTCTTCATTCAAATTTACCGCCTGAATCGTAAATCCCGGAAACCGCGGATCATCCACAACATAAAGATAGTTATTTTCATCAAATGTATGATTGATGCTCTCATTTTCATCATCATACAACGATACGCTTATATATCCTTCCTCTGTAATCTCATATCTTGTATGAAATACCTCACCCTGATAGGTGATAGCTACATCTTCTTTCGTTTCGATTTTTGAAATCGCATGATCCGGCGTCTCAGAAGCCGTAAACAATCTCACAAATTTCTCTATAATCAAATCATTTTTGGATATAAATGCCGTAAAAATAACTGCTGCGACAACTGCTGCCGGGACGATAAATTTCCATGCTTTCATGATTTTCTTAAAATAAAAAACAATCACAAGTATACCGGTCAGCGCGAACGCAACAATTCCGCTTCGGTTTCCGGATGCAAGCAGACATACCAAAGACGCAACAAGCATAACCGCATAGACCGCCTTCATATACCATTTTTTATGTCGGATCAGCAGCGCAACCTCCATTGGAATCATCAATGCAAAATACGAGGCTACATAGTTTGGATTATATACCGTTAAAAAGACTCTCCCTTTTTCAAACGTCAAATCAATTCCATAGTCACTGGCCCTGCCGCCCGTAATCAATTCCTGGCCGATATGCGTCATAAAAAAATCATAACCGGCTGCCTGTCCCACACCAAGCGCAAGCATTACCGCCAGACCGATTGTCATCCACTTCATCACACAGTCCAGCTCTTCAAATGTATTTACAAACTGATACGCATAAAAAGCTATGACACAATAGCTTAGCAGCACCCACAATGTTTCAAAAACTTCCATAGAACCATGAATGCCAAAATATTTATACTGCGAAAACAGTGTGGACAATAATGTAAATGCTGCATACACAAGCACCGGAATAAATTGATAACTCAGCTTAAACTCCATCTGTTTCGCTTTGTACCGAAACGCAAGCAAAATACACATCACCACGCCAATCACAGTAATTGCAATCGCCTTATGGTACATAAAAAAATCAAATTTTTCCACCTCCAGCGAACTCCATTCAAATTGAATCAGATTAGGCTGATATTTCTGCACAAATACAATCAGCGGCACAATGGTCAATAATAAAATCAATGGAACCAAATAGTAGGTTGATTTTTTCTTATTCATAAATACAATCCCTTCCTTCATTATTGTAAAGTACTTCGCTATTATATACTATTTTGGGATAAAAATCTATCTCTTTTCTTTATGTCTTCTGAAAATAAACAAAAAGACGTAACAGTTCAGATAACCCATTGAACTGTTACGTATCCAGCCATTAAAAATTGCAAAAAGACCTCAGCAATAATCCTTCTGAGGTCTTTTCAAAAAACTATTATTTGCAATAGCAGACAGAATAAATCGTCACCGCATGCTCTCCTGCTCCAACAAGAATCTGATCCAGCGTATGTTCAAAATTATCTGTTCCAAATGCCTGTACACAATTCTGATAAGAATATTTTGCAAAAGAATGGCCGTTTGCTGTGCCTGTCTCACTGGCACGTACCACCTTCCACTTATCTCCATCTGACCAGCTCTGTAAAATAAACTCCGGCTCCGCTCCGCTGTATTCCACATAAAAATAGCCGTCCGGCTTCATCTGTGCAGCGCTGAAACTTCCACCGTTTTTTGCCATTGGAATCGTAACCGCCTGTTTCCATGGCTGTGCTGTAACTTCTCCCCAAAACAGAGAAATATATGGATCACTAAATACTGTACAAATCTGAGAAGTCTGACGGATGCCATCCACTCCATTGACAAGACGGTTTCCCCATTCCGTTAAACCGGCGCCCGCCCAGTCTGTCGCAATGTCAAGATAAGCATACTTATCATTATTCCCATACCATGACCAGCCAAGATATCCAATGTTTTTTATACGGCATTCAGACATAATCGTATCTTCGTCAACGTCCCCGTCTGTATGTCTGTGGGCAAATTCACCGATTACTAATGGTGATCCGATGCCTAATGCATTATTTATATTTTGCTTTACAGTATCAGCGGAACCGCCCGCATATTCATACATATGAATGGAAAATACGACGTTTTTTTGAGGATCAGACTCAAAAACTGATTTTCCGTAGTCCCGGATAGAATCCGGATATTGTCCCCAGCCTGCACAATCGACCATCAGCATATTTTTTATACCTGCCTGCCGAAGCATTGGGATTGCTGCCCGATAGCCTTCTGCCCATTTCGCGCCATCCCAAGCGCCATGCCATTCATTTGCAATATTCACAATGACATACTTTTCATTTCCAATCAGCGCATTTTTCATCTCGATCCAATATCCAACTGCATTCATCAACGAATCAATACTGTCGCTTCCCGTTGCATCATGCACGTCCAGCACGCAAATCATCTGATTCTGCTTACACCATTCAATAATCTGCACAAGCTTTTCATATGTCGTTCTTTCATAAGTCTCACCGTCTGCAACAACAATTCGAACCGTATTGGAATCGGTTTTTGCAATCGCATCGATCGCTGTCTTTGTCTGCTCAGGGAACCAGGCATGAGGAACATTAATCCCCCGCATAACGAACGGATTTCCGTTCGCATCATAAATAGTTGTTCCGTTTACATAAAAGCCATCTGAAGCTGCTTTGGCCGTAACCGGATGGATGCCTGTCATAACAAGAACTGCTGCAATCATAACAGCAATTCGGATGACAGCCGTTTGTAAAGATGTTTTCATTTGTGTCATAATGTACTCCTTTCTCTTGATTATGTATGACGTTTGTTTATATATTTACTTTAACGCAAATTAATATTAATGTCAATAGTAATTTATAAAATATTTAAAATTCCTTAAAAATATTTCATTTTTAGCTTTAATTAATTTCATTCAAATAATGATTCCAAAATATACATGCCTTGGAGTACATTTTTTATACATTTCCTGCAGCTTGCAGAAGGTTATTTTTAGCATATTCTATGCTGTTAATGACTTCATGAGCTATCACAAATATGCTACGTTAATTTGTCAAAAAATACCCTTTTCTACAACTCGCTGATAATGTTGGAGAACCAATTCTATTTTTGCCTTCTATACGTACAAAAGTGGAAGGATATGCTCCACTGCCAGACACTATCCCTTTATTATGGTATTTTAGTATCAAGATACTTATAACCCACGCTAAATAGGCATACCTTTGACTGGCTTAAATTTTCAGGAGCACATGGCAAAAATCCTCAATGTACGCCCGGTACACCTCCAGTTTTTGCCATGCACTCCCTAAAATTTATTCTCAGTCAAAGGTATGCTTATTTAGCGTGGGTTATACTATCCAATTTTCTTCTGCTACGATCTTTATAATCGTATCACTTAAATAATGTGCATTGTTTGTACCTGCTTCATATATTTTTATAATGCTCTACATAACCCGCTTATTTAAATCTATTCATCATGTCATTTGTTTTCAATTTCTTGCTGATGCTCATATAGTAATTAAAGCTTTATTTTAAATCAAACTTTTTTTCATAGCTAAAATTTCGTCAATAGAATAATCTGATTCTTCGTATTTTTCTTTTGTATAATCTCCTTGGCCTCCATTGTCATATTCCTCAAGATACCTGGCCATACCAACAGGTCCCAGTGCTTTTACCAAAGCTTCTGTACCTAATCTCCTGATTTCACTGACCTTTACTATCTTCATTGTCTGATTCATCATATCCAAACACCTCCATTACAAATTCAACCGGATTTTTAACTTCTATTTCTAAATCCATTCTGCGACAGCCTTTTAAAAATTTCATGTCCGTAGTCAACAGAACATCTGAACTTAGTTCTGCGCTTGCCAAATGCAGGCTGTCAAAATTTCTTATATTTGATAATTCCCTTATCCGAACTGCCCTTTCTTTTACTTCAAGAGTTGCTTTTACTGAATCTGACACAAGCGCATGGTAAATACCTTCAACATCGTTTCTCTTTTCATCATTCTTAATCTTTGATATTTCTATTTCCAATATATCTGAACCGATAATTTCCAGTTCGTTTTCAAATGCTTTCTGCATCACGATCAGAACCGCTTCCCGTTCTAAATAATTTTTAATATTTGACCTGTCATCAAATAAACGGTTATAACAACAGTTATCAAAATATATTTTCAAAAAACTTCATCTCCCGTCATAAATTCCTTATACATGCTAAAAGTTTTGTTCCAATCCACCAATATCTAAATAAAATTCTTACTAAAAGAATACTATGCCCATATTATAAATTCAAGTATACAATATATTCTTCTTTTGACACAATAAATGCCATTATATTCCCTATTTTTCATAACTGAGCAGTGTATACCCTTGTTACTAATTTTTCAATGTACCGTCTAGCACGTTCTTCCTCGTTGAACTTCTATGATACATGGATTGAAAAAGTCTTATAATTTCAATATTTTTTATGTATCAAAATAAGGAATGATCAAAAATAAGCTGTCTCATAAAGCAGAAATGAGCTGGAAACAGATTGATAACTATTGTACAAATAACATTATACGACTGGACATATTTGTTCTGTGTAAACTTTGTACTGTCCTGGAATGTAAGATTGAGGATTTACTTGTGTTCTATCCTCCTGAAAAAAAACGAAATTATTATTATAATTTTGAATAAATTAGACAAGTATGTGGCAATACTGCAAAGAATGCCATAGCATTTCTCGTTCATTCCGACATTCTTTGCAGAAATCATCACTCCACCAGCAGATGCGAAATTTTGATACTGCATATGATGCTGTTAAAGTTTTTATATCAAAGCTATATAAATTTTCAGACAGTATGAAACAGCCACTTACAATCTAACAATACTTTCTGCAGCTATTTCATAAAAACATTTATTATTTGTCTTTCAACATATTATTTAACTTTTCTGTAATCACCGACAACTCCTGTTCTAATTTCTCTAAGCATTTTTTTTCTTGATTGATACAATACATATAATTTCCCACATCTTCATGCCATATTAAATGATATTCTGTCATGTTATCGTATATTTTAATCTTACTATAATAAATACCATCTATTTTTTCTAATATTTTCATACCATACTCTTCTGAAAATATTTTGACAATCAAATCATTTCCATCATAATAATCAAAATTTTTCCACAAATACTCTACTCTATTTTTTTCATCTTCATTAATATATTTAACGTATTCAATACACATTTGTTACTTCTTCCCCAATAGTTTTTTAGTCAATTTTGTCCTTGAAGTTGATGAAGCTTTCAAAATTTTTTTATATACATCATCCCCCTTATATCCTTTAGCTTTATACTTATTTATAATTTGCCTCCATGTCATATTTTTCTCTTCTTTGTTTAATTTCTTTGCCAATTGCCTATCTTTCATAAGAACTCTAGCCTTTGTTCTATATTTGTTTCTCAATTTAAATGCTTGTTTTGCTTGTCCTTTCACAGATAAACTTCTATCAACTTTTTTCTTTATTTTCTTCTCCTGTTTTATGTACCATCTTCTTGTTTTAACTAAACCTAAAGAATGATTTTCTGGCATATGCTCCTCTTCTTTATTATGTACATAAATCAACACTTTCGACACAAAAAATGAGTTCCACTCATCCACATGAAAATTATACACATCCACAGGCTTATCATGCCTGACTTTCGTAACCCCTGTAATGCCTGCAGTCCCTTCCGCCGTTTCCAGCAGATCAGCTTCCCTCAGCTGAATCGCTGTTACCCATCCTCTGTCTTTCACAAAAAAGGAATGATACGCAGTTGTTTTTACTTCTTCCTTTCCATCCAGCCAGATATGGTAGATCGTATGCGCTTCTGTAACAAATACTTCTTTTACTTTCTGAAATCCCGTTTCTCCAGTTTCTTCATTTCTGGAATAAATATCGTCACCTTTGCAGATTTCCTTAATTGGACGAAGTCCTGATTTTGTTAAAACAAGCGTATCTCCGGTAAAGCACTTCCCATTCACACATACCGCTTTTCCGTTTGTCTTTTCTCTATTTAAATCTTTCGTTCCCCCGGACTTGCTTTTTTTGGCCCCTGTCTGTACTTTTCCTTTACTCATACCGGAACATACTTTTGCCGCCTTTACCGTTGCAACTGCCCGCTTTGGCGCCGGATTTTCTCCTTTTGGCATCGAATCTTTTAGTTTTTGAAAAATATCAGGAAGATTTGCCATCAGCGGCACTAATACCGGCATGGCTCTTAATACCGCATTCCCCGCTTTTCCAACAGCTTCGCCAACTGCTGCCTGAGCGGCATCGCCAACTACCGGTATGCTTCCT
Source organism: uncultured Eubacterium sp. (assembly GCA_910584595.1). GTDB lineage: Bacteria > Bacillota > Clostridia > Lachnospirales > Lachnospiraceae > Eubacterium_J. Next base: position 28,916 of record CAJUBQ010000033.1, on the reverse strand, counting down.
GCAACGTCTAATACGACTTGAATGACATCTGAACAGCTTACAGGGCTCATATTATTTTCCGTATACAGATCAGATTTTATCATCCTAATTCTCCTTAATCAGCCTTGCCTTCATCGTAACATTTCCATCGATACAGATCGCGCTTCCTTTGCAATTTTCCTGCAGGGATTTGGAAGCTGTCCAGATCATCTTTTTTCTGGAAGAAATATTTAAATTTTTCACTGAAGAAATATCCATTTCATCTTTGGAGCCTGCCGTAAATTTTTTCTTACTTGCAATATCCATCGTATTTTCTGTAGATACTTGAATGGCCTGGTCTGCCGACATGCTGATGCCTTTTTTCGGATCCATATGCAAATTATTTTCCTTATTTGTAATATCAATCGTACCCTTTACATTTACTTTCATATCCTTTCCTACTGTGACATTAAAATCGTTCAAACATGCCATGGAGATATCGTTTCCGCTCAACAGGGTGATACTGCCTGCGCTCAGTACGTTAACATCTTTAATGGTAAATACATCTACACCGGAATCTTTATTGATACGGACATATGTCAGCCAGTCTTGCGCCGTAATCAATATTTCATCTTTATCCATTTTGATCTCTTTTCCGTCTACTGTACGCAAATATTTTACTTTTGGATCGGCAGTGCGGTCCGTTTCCGCCTGACGTACAGACTGGACTGCGTACGCTTTATTTTCATCTTCTGTCGGAAATATGATTTGAACGGTATCTCCTGCTTCCGGCATAACATACCAGCCTGTATTCCCTTCAGTAGAATAGCCGGTTGCATAAGGAAACGGATATGCTTTTCCCTCGTCTTGAGATTTGTCAATGGAAAGGTGCACTTTTACCGTATGATTGCTCACATTTAATACTTTTCCATCCAGTGTAAGTCCGCTGATGTATGGATGATCGATTTTCGCCGCCGATATTCCCTGTTTTGTCGTGGCGACGCAAGTACATAAAAAGACAGAGCCTTTCAGTGAAAGCCTTACTTCCCTGACATACAGACTTTTGCCCTTGACGCTGACCTGATCGCCGATTTCCAGCGCAGCAAATTCGGTACGAATGGAATATTCTACAGCGTCTTCTTCCTGGTAGGATATCTCTTCACATTGTGAGAGCTGCCGATATCTGGCTACTTTTTTTCGAACGGAAAAATCAGCTTTTGCTGTTTCCTGTGAATATGAATTTCCCTCTGACAAACCGAAAGAAAATACAGGCGTTTCCTGTGTTGGATCTGGAACGAGTACACTGTTGCTGTGCGAAGCAAGTCTTTTTAAAAATTCCCAGTCTGTCTCCCGATACTGCAAAAGCAGATTTTCGATCTGTTTTGCCGGGGCGACACAGGTTGCCGAACCTCCGGCTTCTCCTGCAATCTCATTTACGATACTGTCATAGCCACGCCCTTTTTCCTGGAAGGAGCGTTTCTTTTCCGTCTGATCCAGTTTTACCGTCCATGAAACGGCTTCTGCTTCCAGATAGTAAACGCCACTTTCACAAATGACGCCTACGTCCGTAGCGACACCGCAAAACAATGTATCCCCTGCCTGCGTAAGTTTTACAGGCATCGCGTCCCACTGCTGCCCGATCAGACTGTCTTCTTCTCCTTCTTTTAAGACGCCGCGCACGTAAAGCCTGGCATGGTCATTGATTGTTTTTACATATTCCAGATCTAAAATCCTCTCCAGAGCAAACGGTTCCACGATGTATTTTCCAACTTCCTGCAATTCCATTCCAAACACCTTCCTTTCTTTTTGCAGCCAATCAGGCTGTGCGTATCGTTGCAATCATCTGCACAAACAAATCTTTCCAATCTTCCCTGTCCGATTCCGGACAGTTGCAAGTTCCCATCAGCAGCCTGCCTTTGAACGATGTAATATACATCATGTTATATACATAAGAATCCATAGCAGGAGCTAAAAAATCCATCCATGCCGCTTCGTTCTCTCCGGCCTTTACACAATCTTTATCCAAAATACCGCAGCCCGGGTACAGATTATGAACGATATGGCCCAAATAATCACGCACCTGGGCTTCCTGCCCCGCTGCAAGCTTTTCCTGTTTCTGTAAAAAACAGACATTTACCGTAGTTTCCGGATTTGAATAAATAAGATCCGGACGATTTTCGCTTGGATATTTCATCTTTACAAACTCTTTGCCAAGGAGCGTAAAATTTTGCGGCAGCCACATCCACATCTGATTTTTAAAAATTTCCCGCTCCTGAAACAGCAGCTCCTGCTCTCCCGCTAAAACACTTCCTTTTTGAATATCTGTATTTCTGGCGCGTTCCTGGCCTTCCTGCAGCATCCGGATAAATCCCTCGTCTCCATATTTTTTCATGTTTCCATGCCTCCAGACAAATTTTCTCCGTCCCTTCTTTCCATCCTTACCGGCCGTCATTTTTTAATTTTATTTCCATACCTCCAGACAAATTTTCTCCGTCCCTTCTTTCCATCCTTACTGGCCGTCATTTTTTAATTTTAGTATGCCTGCGCCAACCGGACAGATCGCAACCGATTTGTTCAGCAGCGCCGGAGCTCCCTGCACTAACACGTCCATCTTGCCATTGAGCCATACGACACAAGCCGGAACACATGGTACATGCGTCATTTTACATACGCCGAACGGGCCTACATTAATCATTGGCTTGCAGTCTAAGATATTTGCTTTCGCTTTTCCGCGCACCTGCACACGTCTGTTTGGAAGGACTCTCAAGGGAGCATCTACCGTCCCCATTGTACAATTCACTTTTGCCCCATTCACTACATAAGTCTGACCCATATTCTAATCTACGCTCCCTTCTAATGTATCGTACAGAATCTGCTGCCGGAAATTCGTTAAAATACAGCCGGCCCCTGTGTTCTCCTTTTCTGTCCCATACCTCGGCCTCCGGCTCCTGCAATCCGCACCAGCCTTTCATAGATCTCGCTATGAGAAAACTCGCGAAAAGGCTCCCCCAGCCTTCTGCATATATAACGCAGCAGACATTCTCTGGAAACTAGCGGCTGATTCAGGCATAACAGCGCAAACTGAATATCCGTCTCCGAAGCATCCATATTTTCCATCATTATATTTGCAAACATCCGCAGCAGCGTCGGCGATACCGTAACCCCGCCCGGCCCGGCATACGGTATCTGCGTAATATCCAGCGTATTGTAGGCTGTGCGGCAGTCCCGCAAATCCCGGTAATCTTTTCGCAGACGCGCACCTTCTGACAGACGGAATCTGCCAAGCTCCAGCTCTGTATTGCCCGGTTCTCCGTTTTTTAGCCGTAATTCCAGCTGCCGGACGTAAAAATCTTCGGTATACACTCCAGGATTGATTCTTAAACAAACGGTAATCTGCTGTTCATACGCCCGAAACGGAATTGTCTCCGCTGCTGTAAGTATGACCTGTCCCTCATACCATACCGCACCTGCATCTATGACGACCTCTCCGTTTTCATTTTCCCGTTCCTTTGCTTCATAAGATATATCAAACCCGTATAACACCCCATTTGACCAATCCGCAAAGGCAAGTTTGGCCAACCCGCCTGGAAAATCTCTTAACGCTTCCAGACTTTCTCTTTTTAGTACCCTTCCTTTGCTGAACAACGGCTCCGCATAATTTTGCATCTGCTAATGCCTCCCGTCAAAAAAATCTGTCTCCCAGGCGCCCGGCTCAAAAGGCACAAACCCGGGCGGACGGGTATACAGCCTGTTTGCCTCCCTCGCTGTCTCCAGCACAGAAAATCCCCAGTTTTCATAATCTCCATAAATAAACAGCCGCAGCTCACCGTTACGCATACTGTCCAAATCTTCCTGACGGATAAACGGATATTCTGAAAGCAGCTCGCCGTACCCGGTTTCTTCTCTTCCTTGTTCCTGAATCGAATATGGAATACAGGATACTTCCTGCTCCATCCCGTTTTTTAAATAAAACAAAATTTCTTCGGTACCTGTCGGCCTTGATAAAAATCCATATACTTCCCCCATTGGCGTACCTTTTTCCAGCAGTGTTTTTTGCCGTCCGGCCATTTCATAATCTTCCGCTGTCAGAGAATAAGGCGCTCTCGCAGGCTCGTAACTGATCGTCGTACGTATTCTTCCGGTCCTGCGGTCCTGCTGATAGGCCATTGCTCCATCCATACACAAAAACTTCCGTTCACATCCGGTCTCTCCGCCTGTCTTTGCTTTCCTGCCGGCGACATATTCTTTCATGACCTCCCGAAACAGTTCGATCTTGCTGCTCTGGCCGGAAAGGATAATACGGTCAATATCCATTAATCGTCCGCTTTCATACCACGGTTCAATAAAATTTTTTAAAAATCCATAGATATCCGGCTTTAATAACAGATTGACCTCTTCTTTCTCTATGACCAGCTCCGGGCACAGCGTACGGGTTTCCCATCCTCCGATCTCCCGTTTCAAAAACAGATGGAAATCTTCAAAGCAGCCATATCCTGCAAAATCCGAAAAAAGCGGACGCAACGCTGCCCTGCAGACACCCGGCTGAAAATACAGCTTCTTTTTCACTGTTTCCGCCAGATTCCAAAGGAAATAATAATTGCTCCTCACCTTTAAAAATGCATGTTCCGGCTGATTCTGATAATCATCAAAACGGGTTGGTATGAGCGCTTCTGCCTTTTGATAAACTGCCGAGAATGTCTCATACGCCTTTTCTACCCCTTCACGGTCAATTTTTTCATACAGCTGCGACAATACGCCCGGAAACAGTTCATCCATGGAAGCAGGTTCCCGACGCTGGATCACCTCTGCCAGACGGATTTTCAAATACTGCATGACACGCCATGTCAGCTCATTTCCGCCAAAATTCGTATCTCCATGCGCATAAGTTACATGCATTTCCAGACGGCTTGTAATGCCTTCGTTTGTAATCTTATAATTGCAGTTCACCATGTCGCTCGTCCCGCCGCCGCAGTCCAGAATAAGCATTTTTTTTGGTACGCCGTCTTCATATTCCAGTTCCCGAATGCCCTGTTCCAAAAAATGATAAGCAACGGCGACTGCTTCATCGGTAATGTTTTTTGTCATGACTTCATATTCCGGCAGCGCTTCCTGATACATGCGCAGAGAAAGCGTTTTCTGCTTGACCGGACAGGTAAAGCAAAGCTTTGGATACCTGACTCTGTTTTGCTGCTGCGCGCGGTCAATAATATATAATAAATAAGCCCGTATTAAAAACAAACGCTCTACTTCACACGTATTTCCTTCCAGATCTGACACCTGAATCCGCTCTCTGTAGCGGCCAACCCAGCGTTTCATATCATAAAAAATACTGTTTCTGGCCATAAATCCTCTGTTTTTCTCCTCCTGCACAGCCTCTTCCCCATACAGGAACGTCATATGCTCAGGTATACCGTCACTGCAGTCTTTGACTGCCAGCACACTCGGACTGAGCCCGCAGCTGGCGCAGCCTCCCTGCTGTCTCCACTCACAGTCCAAAACCGACGGAAAAAAAATGCGTCCGCCGCTGCCATCATTCTTTCTGCCCTGCTGCAGAGGAATCCAGCTCATAGAAAGCTCGTCCTGCATGTAGCGCTGGATTCCCTGATGAAAGCTGAAACAGGTTCCCGCCGTCGTATAAGAAGTCCCATAGTCAATAATAAGCGGCTCTGTACACTCTGGCGCCTCTTTAATCCAGATTTCCGGCAATGGAATGCGGATATAAGGAATCATGCTTTTCTTGCGTTCTTTTCCCTGGTAGCAGCGCACCGCTTCTTCTACATACGCCGGCTCGATAAACAACAGCTCCCACTGATGAAAGCGTCCAGCTGGAATATCCGGTGATATCCGCTCCCTGTCCAGCCGCATCTGATATTTCCCTGCATTTACCTGATCCAGCATGAGCACCGCCTGAATCTCCCATGTATCATCTGCTAAAAATGCATAAATGCCTAAATCCTGTCTCGACACAGCCAGATAAGGAGATTGTTCTGTATTCAAAGATGTCTGATCCTGATACAGTTCCATCCGGGCAGGCACTTCAATACCGCCCATCTGCCCGCTGCCTGTCTTTTCGAACGCATCTTCCAGCCGCTTGCATCCTTCTCTTGTATAAACCGCAATGCCAGGTTTTTTGACAACCCCAAGATAGCGGTATAGTAGCGCTGCCAGCTCTTCTTTATGATGAAACATTTCCATTGTAGGCGGTTTGATATTTTCCGCACGACAGATTTCCCGCAGCCTTGGCAGTTCAAATGCTGCCAGCTCCTCACGCGTATACAGCCGCCGGATCGGATTTTTCTTTAATTTTCCCAGTTTATAAGTCTCATACTGCATTGAGCGCACCTCATTTGCCATTTCTGCATAACCGTTCGCACATGCAAAACGATTCTTCTTTTCAAGTACATCGGTCACAAAATAACTCATAGGTAGGCAAGCATAACTGTGGGTTATTTTATGATCGGTGTACTAGTTATGCCAGAATAAAATCTTCCATCTGCGTTGTTTCCTCATACCCAAGCACCCCATACGTTTTTGTCCAATGAATCGTGCCGGAACATGCCAGCGGCAAAAACAGGCGGATGAGAAAGCGTATCTTTTTTTCTTCTACAGGCTCCTGCGGCTCCCGCATGTAAAAAACAAACTCTTCCCCTTCCCGGATATAAATCACACAGATCGGAAGCAGCGCATGGACTGCCCCGGACAGGCTGCATGGACCGTCTCCGGTATGGTAAAACGTAAGTAACCACTCTGCAATGACGCGTCTTTCCATCTTCGTAAAAACGCTCAGTTCCTCAAGGCCGCCATACACGCCCCTTTCCAGATCCCGCATGAGCAGACAGATATAAAAATCGTGCCTGCACATGCCCATCTTAATATCCAAATCCGCCAGATAATGAAGCATAATATCTGCCAACGCCTGCTCAAACTCTTCGTATCCAAGATCATCCGCTGTCAAAAGCGGATCAAAAATCGAGAAAAAGCGCACATACGGATTTACATCCAGCCGCGCCCTGCCATCCTCATAAGTCCCATTTCCATGCAGACTTTCCGCCTGCAGCTCCAGGTAAGGAGATACCCTGTTATTTTTTACGACATAATGTATCCTGCTCAGGTCTTTCTCCTGCTGCAGCATCATCAAATACGGCGCCCATATCTGGTTGCTCTCTGCCATTGATCCACCTCATTTTCTGCAACGATCTATTGCAGTCTCCCGGTCCATTCATATTCTTCCGTACACAGCTGCAGTTCCGCCAACAGGAAATACATTTTTTCGTACCGAAAAATATCTTCCCTGTCTTTAGCATGTAATATAACCGCAATCTTTCTTTTGTTCTCCAAAAAAGACTGTACTCTGATAAACGGATTCATAACTATCGGTTCTGTTTCCCCTTGCACATCCGGACGGATATCTATCAGTTCAAACTCTTTAAATACATCATAAGAGCTTAAAATTCGTTCCACTTCCCCTTTTGTCCATAAATAGCGCGGCTGTAAAAATGCCTGTCTGTCCGCCTGGCGCAGCTTTCTTGTATTTGTCTGCAGCGGAAATTCCAGCGCCGTATGGTCTTTTTCCTCATTCATAGGCTCGATATGCAGCAGCTTTAATTTAGGATGCGCTTCTTTTTCCGTCCGTACATACATCTCCTGTTCAGAAAAAATAACAGAAAACAGCTCCTCGCCTTCCGGTACAGCCAGACATCCGGCATAACCATCTTCCTTTGGAATCCGATGGACATAATACGATACGTTGCCTGCCACAGACACATCCACGTTTGGTTTGCAGATATGCTCCGACACATTCCAGACAAGCGCCATATCATCCATAACAAAGTCAGAAAACTCCCCCAGTTCTATAGCCACTTTTGAAATCACAGCATCCTGCGGCACGATGCCCTGAAGGTCTGTAATATCCAGCATTTTATATAAAAACGGACAATTGATCGTATGCCATTGTCTCCGATTTGCCATAAAATGCTCATATAACCGGTAAAATGCTTCCTGATAAGCCTGACAATAGGAAAAAGATATCGTCGTATGATAGTTTCCCAAATCTGTCTCTACCTCTGCCCGAAACGTTTCGGACAGGCACTTTAGAATCTTAAGATAATCACAGGCCAGAAACAGCGTTCCCAAATATCCCTGCATATGCTGACCTGCCCGCTGAATCTCAAACAGGCTGCGGCTGGCGCTGTCCAGCCCATCTTTTTTACAGACTCCGGTATAAATATAATAATGGAAATCCGGGTCACTTCGTTCTCTGTCTATCTTTTGTTCCAGATTCCAAAAAGTCTCTTCACTGTAATCGAATAACTCTCCAAATACATCGACCAATACATCCTGCAGCAGCCTTTTCTGTACAGGATCCTGAATTTGTGAAATTCTGGATTTCAATAATTCCTTTCTGTGCTCCATCCGTCAAATCCTCCGCTGCCTGCGCAGCTATGGCATTCTCACACCTTTTATCCCTTTGCCTGCGTATCCTGTGCGTTGCCTGATTTCTGATCTGTCCCTTGCTGTCCGGCATCTGATTCCTGCGCGGCATTCTGTGCAGCGCTTGTCTGACTCTGTCCGGCATCCGGCGCCTGCACAGCCCCTGCGCCCTGCGTCAGTTCGTCCATAGCTGCATACACTGCTTCCATTCGCTCGTCCCAGATATTTAATTCCTGATAAACCGCCAATGCATCCTCATACAGCCCCTTTGCCTTTGCAGTGTCTCCGCCTCTTGCCGCTTCTTTTGCCTGCAGCACATATTTCGCTGCCTGTGTCAGCCGTTCTTCCTGTGCCTCTTCCACCGCCTTAACCTCTGCTTCTGTTATCGCCTGTCCCAATGCCGTAATATCTTTAAACAGCTTATCCGCATCTTCGCCGGAACCTGTAAATTTATTGTATCTGGACAATGCCTGCTTGTACAATTCTCTCGCACGTCTTGTACGGCCTTCTTCCAGTGCAATATTTGCATTTGCGATATAGGTATTAATCTTAATAACGGCTTTGTCGGCCGCCGCTGCCTTTTCCGCTGCTTCCTCTTCTTCTTTTTGCTGTGCCGCTTCCTGTTTTGCCGCTTCTTCTGCCTGTATATTTTCCTTTTGTTTTTGGCGAATCGCAAATATTTTTGCCTGCACGTCTCCCTGCAGCTGTAAATCCATCATTTTTGACAGTTCATTTAACGCACGATGATACTGAAATAACGCCTCGTCATAATCCTCTGTAGAATCATACATATCTCCCAATGAAATATACTGCATAATCTGCAAACGCGCTGTAATCTCCTCCGTCTTTGCTTCCGCATCCGCAGACAGCGAATCAAATCCCTGGTAAACCGCTTCTTTTTGAATTTGCTCATACAATTTTAGGGCCTGCTCGTATTCTCCTGCCAGAAACGCCGCTTCGGCTTCCTGATACAGCGTAAGAATCGCTTCTCTGTCCGTAACCGTTTCCGATAATTCTCTTTTTTCTTCTATATACTGCCAATTGTTCAGGCTTAACGCTTCCGCCTGCTTTACTGCCTGCTCATATTCTGTCAGCGCCTTATTATAATTGGCATAATCCATATAACGGACTCCCCGCTGATCCAGTTTTTCAATTTCTCTTATTTTTCTCCTGTCCAGCGCACGAATACATATAATCACGATGCTAATCAGGAGAAAAATTACAACCGGTATGATAATTGCGATCCAAATCATCCGTTTCTTTTTTTTCTTTTTCTGAACGTCTTCTTTAAACGTTTTTTCAATGTATAAAAACGCAGCCGTAAAACTGCCCATCCGCTGATCGTGTTCTTCCTGCAGGCTCAGCAAAAGCTCCTGTAAAATCTCCAAAAATTCCCTGCCGGTTTTTGTATATTCATAAGCGTCCAGTATTTCAATCTCCGACAGACGTCCCCAAAGATTGCTTGTCGCAAATAAGATCGTAGACCCTTCAGTTAATTCCATCCTCTTTGACACAAATGGTCTGACATGCTTTTCTCTTCCCAAATATTCTGTTAAATTATGAATCTCTTCCGGTTCCGGCCGGTCTTCTCCTTCCTCTTCCAACATCTGCTGGAACTTTGTCTGTGTCTTGCTGATATGTGTAAAAATATTTTCATATAGAATAAAAAGCCTCGTATTGCCGCAGTATGCATAACGCATTCTTGTATAATCCGACACAAGCACCGTAATGCTTACTTTTAACTGACTGCGTGTACTATGCAGTAAAATCTGCTCATTCGCATATCGGATATATTCCCGCAGGCGTTTCAGAGACGGTTTTTTCTCAAATGCCGTCAATACGGCTTCTACAGCAAGCTGCGCACTGTTTTCTTCCGTCTCATTGTCATAGCTTTCTGCTACGGCAATGCAAACGTACTTTTCCAGCGGGGTATATGCGACATACGTTTTTTCTATGGAATCGTATCCCTGTTCGGAGATAAAATCCATCACCAGCTTACTGTTTAAATTTCTCATATGCAACCCTCAACTAATAAAACGGCTGCCGTACCTGCCATTTTTCTGTTTTTTTTCTTCACACCCATAATCATCTGCTGTGCCTTATCATAGGGATGTTCTCTTTTTTGCAGATAAGAAATCATTTCCTTTTCGTTTAACGCTTCCCATACTCCCCGTGAAATCATTCCTGTCGTCATGCCTTTCTCAATCGAAACCTTTCCGCAGCTTTCGCTTAAGATGCGGTAATTACTTCCGTCAAATAAAAAACTCCTGTTGTTCCCTGCCGAATAATAAAACATCTCTTTGCTTTTTAACCACTGCACACTGACTGACAAATACGGCGTCTTTCCCAGAAAGATAATTTCCCGCATATCCCGTAAAATCCTCTTTGCAGCAGCGTTAAAAAAAACCGGATAATCTGTTTCCTGCTGCATCTTTTGAAATTCCCGTATGTACGCCTCTGCTGCAAGCACAGCACATCTTCTGCCGTTCATATGGTCTGCAGTTCCATCCGCAAGGACAGCCAGACACCCACGGTCAGAACAATATGAGGCAAAGTAACTGCTCTGTATCTGATAAGAACCTATCGATTGCGCATTTCCGATCTTGTATGCTTCCTGCACGTCTATTCATTCTCTTTCCAGTTAAATACAAATCCATCATTTTCCCCGCATAACGGTACAAAAATAAAAACACTCTGCCCAATTTTCATCCGATCTCCCGCTTCTAACATACGAGGTTCATATACTGCATCCCAGTTATCTTCTTCATCCAGTATATAAACAAGCCCCTGGGAATCACCTGGCAGCAGCATGGTTCGATTTTTTTCCGGATCATAGACAATAATCGCATGATTCCTCTGGCTGACCGTCTGGTCGCCGATAATTCGTATTTCCATATCGCCCGCGCGTCCCACAAAATTTTTTTCTGCAATAATCCGATAGTCTCTTCCTTTGGATGGCCCTTCCAGGCATACCAGCCACCCGGTCACCGGCTTTAACACTTCCAGATCATTTAAATATACGACGTCACTGTATTTTCCAAGAGGATCTTCCTCCTTGTTACTGTTTTTATTCACGGCAGTATTGCAGTACGGACATACATTCCCATACTTTTTCTCACTAAATAAATGGCCGTTTTCACAACGAATCAGACCCATTTTAATCCCTCCAGATATTCTTTTGTTCTCTTATCACAATTTTACATGTATCTGCATAAATCACATCTGACGCATCCAATTGATACAGCATCCCCTCTTTTAACCTGTAAATCACATTTTCATTTCCTCTTTTTAATCCAATCGGGCGGCTTGCAGTCATCGTTTCAAAATACCAGCGGCCATTGACCAAATTACATACTCCGTATAAATACCGGTCAGAATCCGGATCGTGTATGCTTTCGATAAATACATCCCTGCCGTTTTTAGCGCCCGTGATAAGAAAAGAATGTTTATCAGAGAGCAAGACCTCTCTCTTTATTTTTCCTTCACTGTTTACAAGCAGCAATGCATCAAACGGCGATGTATTTTCTCTTTTTATAAGCTGCAAAAAAAGGAAGATAAAAACTGCAAAAATACAGACTGCAAAAAATACAGACTGTATCAGAAACAGGCAGACAAAATCTCTCCATGGTTCCTTCGTGGCAGAAGGCACAATATAATTGGATAAGTAATAAATCTGAATCAGCAGGTAGACAAAAACACATGCCAAAACACATCTGCCGGCTATCTGGTTTGTTTTCATATGCTCTCCCATGTATTTTCAGAAAGGCGTACATGTACTGCACGCCTTTCTTCTTAATCATTATTTGATGTAACGTTAAGACATGATTACTCGATCACTACGCCGTCAATTCTGTCTTTCTTCTGTTTTACAACGAGCTCAAATTCACCGTCTGTCTTTGTGAATTTTTCGTTATAAGATACTACAAACGCATGAGAAAATTCATATTTTCTCGGCGCCGTCGCATGCTGGTACTCTACAGTCACTTTCTTGTACGCGTCTGCACTTTCCGGTTTTACCAATGCCCAGGTAGCCATGCTCTTTGCGGCATCACGCATAAAAAGCTTGTCCGCGTCAAAAGAAACTTTACCATGAATGACCAGTTCTGCTTCAATGTCAGAAGATCTTGCAAAAGAATCTTCCGGAATTTTAGAGTTAAAAGCAACGTCAATAATCTCCTCACTCAACTCTGTCACGTCGGCAATCACAATTTTGTACGCCATGAATCATACCTCCTTTTTTATTTTTACTTTATTTCTATTAACAGACGCAACCATCCGCCTATTAATCCGTATTGATCTGAAGTTCCATATTTTCAGAAACTCCCGCAAAGTTAATCTCTATATTATAAGTTGTATCGTTACAATCGCCTTTTTCTATGCCGTCGCCTTCCCGCAAAATAGAATTTGCATAGTTCGGCGAAAGCTGCCATTCCTTTACTTTCCCTCCGGATTCAAAGATACGGTCGATACGGTCTTTTTTGTAATCGCTTGTCATCGCACCAATCATCCGATACAGATACGTCCTGGTCGTTTCCCTGAAAATACTTTCAAATCCGCCATTCTTGCTCTCATTCATGCAGCGGGATTTATACACGGTAATCAAATTAATGGAATTGCCGTTCAGCTGGTTTTTATCAGAAGAAAACACAAAGCCATATTTATGCTCGTTAATCACACTTTTTGTTTCCGCCGTATAACCTGCAATTTCCTTTGGCATCGTCGTCGTTACTGTCAATGCGTTATCTCCGGCTTCAATATCAAACCGGACGCCCGGATATTCTTTCTTTACCTTGCCGGCAAATCGGGAAGATAAAAAGTTCGGGCATTGGTAAGCCGCTACAATCCCGGCAGCCACATAAGCAGCTCCGATATAAACGCCATAAATCCAAAACTTCATAAAATCATCTCTGTCTTTGGAAAACTCCAGCGTGCCATCCGCATGCCGGATTGCTTTCGAGCCAAGCACTACACGGGATTTGTTGCTTGGAATGACCGTAAAATTCGGCAGACAGGGAATCGCGTAACGACTGTAATCAGCATTTTCCAGCTCTTCCGTATTTTCCATATACTGGTCCATGCCATGTGTCGCAAGCTTTAAAAACGTCGTATCTTCACTGGCTTCAAACGAGAAAAATACCTGTATACGATAATCTTTAATGGAATCCAGCAAAAACTGCAAATCGGAAACCGGCGTAGGCACAAGCGTAACCCCATGGTCCAAATCTCCGGTATAGCCAAACTGACGCATCGTATCCTCATCCAGCTCCATTTCTCTTTCCTCGGAATACTCAATATTTGGAACAATCCCAAACCAGATCGTATTGCTGTAATCCGACTTATTATTGACTGTCTCCAGATACTTTTTCAAATTTTCCAGATTCTTTTCTTCCAAAATCTCATCCATGCTTGCATTTACAATGAGCAAAGACGGACGCATCATTGGAGATTTTGGCTGATACTGGTCAAAAAATGCCTTTACGCTTAATATCTTTTCAATCAACAGCTTTGCCGTACGGATAAACGCCTTTTGCCAGCTTGTATTAATTGCAGAGTATTTATTATAAAGTTCAATTTTATCATTGATATCCATCGCAATCAGCTTATCCGGCATTTTATCTGTAAAGGCCGCTACAATCAGCTCTTTGGACAGCGACGACGCTGCAGTTTCCTCGTCGTATTCCTGTCCGACTGATGTATAAAGCTCATGCATTGTCTCGTTATATTGATCTTCTATTACAGAAATTGACAGCTCTTTATAGCTGATTTTCTTCTTTTTCGGCGCATCTGACGCAGCGGCCAGTTCCGCCTTGCCGGACCTGGCAAGCGCTGTGCTTTCTCCTTTTTCACCCTTATCCGTCAGCAGCCCCGCCGGATTGTCTGATACCTGCAGTGCAACGATTTCAGCGTTTTCATTAAATACGGGAAGCGCCGGCCGGAACTCCGTAATGCCTTTTTGCGACGCACGCACAGCCGTATCCAGATTATCTTTAATCATCCCAAGCATCAATGTCAGCTGGGAAGCTGTCTCATTGTAATACTTTTTCGTCCGATCCAGCTTGGATTTCAGCTTTACTACGGCATCCTGCTTTGCCGGTGAATCACTTTCAAATTCTGCATTTTTATTTTCCAGATAGGAAATATCCTTTTTCAGCTTCTTGATCTCTTTCAGCGTTCTGTGAGGCGCCAGCATCTCCGTAACCTTTTCATAATTAAATGATGCATTGGTCGCACCTGACGCTTTTTTATTGTCCATAATAGAAATGAACATTTTTAAAAATGTATTGCTGCGGTCGATCACTATTTTTTTCACTAGCGGATCAGGAATTCCGGCAGGCTTTGTCAGTTCGTATACCATCCCCCGCTCCTGATCGAAATAGCTGTAAATCGTCGGCTGGAACTTTTTTAAAAATTCATCAAAATTTTTTACGAGAAGAGCCTGATTGATTTCGGCTACTTTCTCATCCGTAAGGCTTCTTGAATTTTCATCCACGTCCGACATAATGTTGAACATATTAAACACTTCCGGATTCACGACATCAAACAAGATCGTCCGGTTTGTCTGTTCTATAATTTCCATAAAATTCCTCCATTGTACTTAGGGGTTACGTAAGCTTGGTATTTTATCAGATTATACTAGTCCTATCATAATACCAAAAACTAATTTTGTCTACATTTTTATACAAACTTCGTATATTATTTAACTATTTTGTTAGAAAGTAACAAAAATAGTACTCTATTTTTATAGTTATTGCACAAACGACAAAACATGACAAATAAACACTGTTATGATAAACTAAATTTTGATAAATAATAACATTTTTTCAGTAGAGGTAAGGAATCAATGACGAAAGAATTCAAACAATACGCTGACGAGTTAAAAAATGAAAAACTGTTCGAATCGGAAGAGATTTACCAGACATACCTTGATGACTATATCCCCATATTTCAAAAACATTTTCGGCAAATATGTGAAACCATTAGAAACCTGCAGGAAAAACAGGAATTAGACGAAATCTCCTACCTGGAATATACACTTTTGTTTACAAATCTGATACGCAAAAAAGAGATCGCAGAGGTGCGCGTATATGACGACAACTGGTATTTCGACGCCAAACAGCGCGTAGTCGGCTGCTTCGATTTTTCTTTTTTGTTCACAAAATACAAAGAGCTATGGACAGAACTGATGTCCGCCAGAAAAAGATATGCCAAAGCAGTAACCGCACAGGAGACTACTGCATATCTGCTCTCATGCGCCAGCCAGTTTTACAAATATATCGTCTCTGCCTTCCGTTTTTCTATTCTTCCCTGCGTAGAATCGGAGCCGTTTCTCTCTGTAAAACGAGGAAAAGAATTTGAGATCAATGTCGGAGAATACATGGCCTATACCGAAGCTATTTACAAAGAGAACCGGCAGCGCACCTCAGAAAAAACGCTTGACTGGTTTTCCATGCGGGAAGAATATGAATATGCATTTGAAGATTTTACCGGACTTAATTTTTCCGGCGCTGATCTGTCAGAAATTGACCTGCGCTATTCCGATCTGCGCCATACGACTCTTATCGGGACAGATTTTCAGGATTCCATGCTGTTCGGCGCCCGGTTTTGCCACGCCTGTATGCAAAACGCCGATCTTAGATACTGTCTGATGCATGAATCGGATTTTACCGGAGCAGACCTTACAAATGCCTGTTTTACTGCTGCAAAAGCGTATCGCGGCGTACCAAATCGTTCGAAATGGATCATTACCGGATACCGGAGCATTCGTTTTTGCGGCGCAAATCTTACCCATGCAGACTTTACCGGCGCAAAAATCCGGGATGCAGATTTTACCGGCGCTATTATGGATGGCGCCCTTATCGACCGCAAGCGTTTACATCAATTTGATTTGTCCCCTGAACAAATGCGGGCAATCACTCTCATTGATTAAAACAACGGATGACAGCGCCATTTTTCAGAAAGGAATGCAAACATGGATTATTTTCTTCTCAAACAATCAGGAACGGTCACGCTGCCAAAAGCGCCAAAGACAGAAGACGCTTCTTTGGAAGATCCTTCTGTCCGTATCATACATGATATCCCATCCCTGCAAAAATTTGACTACATCGCAGGCGAACATCTGATCAGTGACCGTTTGAAACAACTGATGGAACAATACCTGCCAGAACAGTTATGGCGCCCCTGCGTATTTGTCGATACACAAACTGTCGAGCAGATAACTTTTTGGTTTGTTCCAAGCCTGCCTTATGTCCCAAAAAAGGTCGTTGCCGCATCTAACGGCATCCCTGCAGCCGTCTATATAGACGCACAGGATTTTGCTGAAAAAGCGCCCGGCATTTTACATATCCAGGGCGCAAAAGGAATGAGCTTTCTTGTTGTACATTTATCCGTAGCAGAAAGTATTCTCAGGCGTGGAATCTGCGGGCTGGAACTCCTGCGGCTGGCCGCTTTTAGATATTGAAATGCCGGAGGAATTCCCAAACAATGGCGCTGTTGCTGCAGACGATATCAGCGTCATTTTATTTCATCTGCTGGATCATTCTTTTGGAAAATACAAAAAATCCATGTTACACCATCTCATCCCTCAGCGCATCAATAATATTTTCTTTTTTAATCTTGCTCGTCGCATACAGCATCGTAATAAACACGATCAAAAGCACACCAATAACACTGGCTGCCATACTCCCCCACGGCAGCACAAAATCAATTTCATCTGCACCGCCCTTTGTCATTCCCAAATATATAAACCAGGAAATCAGCACAGACAAAGGGATTCCAACTGCAAGTGCGCGCATTCCATAAAAAATACATTCAAAATTCATCATTTTCTGAAAGTCCCGCTCTGACATCCCGACAGATCTGAGCATTGCCAGCTCCCGTTTACGCATCCGGATATTGGTTGAAATCGTGTTAAACACATTGGCTACTGCAATAAGAGAAATCATAACCGCAAATGTATAGGCAAATACATTTGCGATAAAAATCATATTGTTGTTATCGTCCAGCATCTTAGAAACGTTCCAAATCTGATAATCCTCTGTTATCTTCTCCTCTGAAATCCTGCGTTCCATTTCCTTTGCTGACTGCGCAGGTTTCATTGACCGAAATGTCATCCCCCTGCTGTAAACATCAGCTGCCTGCGTCTGAAACTCTTCTTTCAGCGAATACGGTGCAGCTGCCATAAAATAATACGGGTTATCTTCATACATCCTCGTTTGCTCTGTATTTGGCACTATATCCGGGAACACAACATTAACAAACGTAAGCCCTGCTGTCTGACTCTGTTCCGGCAAAGATATGCCCTCCTTTACCGGAGCAATGGACGCCTGTATCTCATTATTTCGGAATATATCAGCAAACTCCTTAACATCCTTAAGCCGCTGCCTGTGATCGTCAGCCTTTGCCAGAGCTATAAATTTTACTTGTTCCCCTGCAAATTGTTCTACCGCAAGTCCGGCTTCTTTCAGCATTCTTACATACGTAGAGTCATCCAAAAAGTAAAGGCTCATAGACAGCTGCAATTCCTGATCTGCACTTTCAATCTTCATTACCCTGCAAAAATCCTCTGTCAGATCACTTCCTTTCACATGACAGGAGTAAGACAATACCTCCTGATAAGAGCTCTCATAAATATCATCTATCGTTTTTAAATTTTCAAATAATGGCAGCATTCGATCATCCTGCATTTCACGTGCATCCAGCGCAAGATCATACGTCGTAAATGCAACTGCCATTTCTGATGCCTGTTTTAAATCAATAACAAATGCATTGACAGAAATAAATAATACAACGCTTAATATAAGAGACAGCACAATGCTGCGGTAACGCCCTTTGTTTCTTTTAAAATTTTTTAATGCCAGAATGCCTTCCAACCCGTAAATACGTGCAGCAAAGGCAGATGTTTTTACAGCCCTGGTCTCAACCTTCACTTCATTTGTCTGCCGGATACATTCCATCACAGGCACACGAACCGCCTTATGCGCCGGTATCCAGGCAGAAATCAGTATCGTAATCAGACCGACCATTGCTGACAGACCAATTGCAAATGGCGATACCACAAGCGTCAAAGACACCTGGTCATACATAATACTCGTAAAGCTTTTATTCACGATTTGAATCACTGCACCCATACCGGCCAAACCTACAAGAATCCCCGCCGGTATACCGGCTGCGCCAATACATATTCCTTCAAACAATACCGCATTCTGCAGCTGCTTTGCCGTAGCGCCCACTGACATCAAGATGCCCATCTGATGCATACGCTCATTTAAGGAAATATGAAATGCATTGTAAATAAGAAAGACAGAACCAGTCATAATAATAATGACTACAATGACGCCAACTGCCAGCAAAAGCGTTGTAAACAGCTTGTCATCAGAAAGCCCCATAAAACGCAGCACATCGTCATTCAAAAAACTCGCGCCATGTTCATCCGCATAAGCGCGCACCTGATACGGATTTTTCAATGTCACAAACGCCGAACAACTGTCTGACACTGTTTCCTGCTGTGCCGCATCCACACTTGTAATCAGTGTATATCCCGGCGCTGTATATTCTTCAAATGCAGCTCTTTGGTAAGTACCGACCACAGTATAGCTTTTTGAGGATAAGGCAGCAAGCGTCTCTGCTTCACCGGTATACGGATCGTGCTGACTGAGCATGGCCTCACCTGCCTGTCTGATTCCAACCTTCACATTTAAGGTATCTCCAATCGTATATTTAACACCTCCATTAGCGGCAACACTCATCGGAACGATTACTTCTGTATTGTTTTTTGGCAGTCTGCCTCCAATCATTTCAATCGGCAGCGTATCAAACGTTTTTTGATAAAATCCCGCGATAAATAAATACGGTTTATCCGGATTCTGCCCTCCTTCCAACATCGCATATCCAATATTTTCATAGGATACTGCATCCGAAACATCGCTGTCCGCAGCTAATGTCTGAAAAGCAGACCTGCTTACATCAGCAAACGCCACATGCCAGCCCCCTCTTTTACAAATCGCTCCCTGCGTCATATAATGCAGCATGGATATTCCAAAGGAAGACACTGCTGTCAGCAATGCGGCTGACAGCATCACTCCAATTACTGTCACAAACGTCCGTGTACGGTTCTTTTTCAATCCTTGCAAAGCAACCTTATGAAAGATATTCATACCCTGGCCACCTGCCTTTCATCACGCACAATCTTTCCATCCGCAATTACAATCATACGATTTGCCTGCAACGCAATATTTTCATCATGGGTCACAAGCAGCAATGTCTGGCCATAAATCCGATTGCTTTCTTTCAGCAGACGAATAATCTCATGTCCATTGCGGCTGTCCAAACTTCCCGTCGGTTCATCCGCCAACATGACTGCAGGCGCGTTCATCAATGCACGCCCGATAGCCACCCGCTGCTGCTGGCCGCCGGACAGTTGATTTGGCAAGTGATTTTGCCGCTCCTGCAGTCCCAGCAGCTTTAACAGGCTGTTTAACCGTTCTCTGTTCACCTTACGCCTATCCATCAAAATCGGCAATGTCATGTTTTCCACAACATTTAACGTTGGAATCAGATTGTGAAACTGATAGATCAAACCAACCTGACGTCTGCGGAAAATAGCCAGCTTTTCATTACTTCCCGCATAAACATCCTGCCCGTTTAAATATACCTTCCCACTTGTCGGAACATCCACGCCTGCAATCGCATGCAGCAAAGTAGATTTTCCGGAACCGGACGAGCCGATGATTGCGGCAAACTCCCCTTTTTCAACCGTAAGAGAAACATGATCCAGCGCGGTAACTTTATTCGCTCCCTTTCCATAGACTTTGCATAAATTTTCAACTTTTAAAAACTCCATTCCATGAACCTCCTTACTATGTTTCTAAGTAATCCGGTAACAGTTGCTTATTTCTGTTACAATACGATCATAGAACTTTTCTCTTACATTTCCATGACTTTTTCGTGAGAGATTTCTCACTTTATAAATCGAATGCAAAAAACCGCGCCTCCATGCGGATGGTTTTTTGCGCTTATCTAACATGATTTTAATATTTTCATACTTTTTTATTGATTTTTGTTTTTGTGTGTGCTATGTTATCCAAAAGAGGAGGAATGTCTATGTCAACTTTGGAAAAAGCAATCGGATTATTACAGGAACTTCCGGAAAACAAACTAGAGGCAGTATATATGTATATACGTTTTGTTAATTCTCAACCAGACAGCAATGAAGCTATTCCTGCCCCAAACAAAAGTACAGATTCCCTTATGGGAATCGCTGATGTGTGCGCCAACCCCTCATCTGCGGGAAAAGAGACTGCTGCTTTTAACAATACCGTCAATGAAAAATTTGCCCACAAAAGCGCCTTTGAAGAGAGACAACGTGGTTTTCAAGGTCTTATGTCTTTTGCCGGAACATTGCCAGAGGATTTTGATTACAAAAAAGAATTAGAGGAAGCAAGGGATGAAAAATATACTCGTTTTATTTGACACTAACATCATTTTGGACGTCCTGGAAAAACGCCTCCCATTTTATGATTCGTCTAAATCCGTTTTGGAAAGCTGCGTTTACGGCAATGTCACGGGCTATATTGCCCTTCATTCCATATCAAACATTTTTTATATATTGAGAAAACGTTATTCCGCAGCGGACAGAAGGAAACTCTTACTTGATATACTGGATTTGTTGCAAGTAGCAGGTACAGACCATAAGAGCGTTCGAAATGCCCTGCAAAGAGAGGACTTTTCGGATTTTGAGGATTGTTTGCAAGATGAATGTGCAAAACAAATTCACGCCGACTATATCGTGACCCGAAACACAAACGACTTTACCACATCGGATATACCTGCTATTCTTCCAGATGACTTACTCAAAATTCTCGACAATGGCAAATGAGAGTTTATAATGATAAAACTTTTCTCTTACATTTCCATGACTTTTTCGTGAGAGATTTCTCACTTTATAAATCGAATGCAAAAAACCGCGCCTCCATGCGGATGGTTTTTTGCGCTTATCGTTCCCCCATGCCTTACAATGACCGTTCTGCTGATCGCCATTCCAATTCCATAGCCCGATGCATCATCATTTTTTCCCCGATAAAATCGCTCAAACAAATGAGCCAGATCTTCTTTTGAAAACCCATTGCCACTATCATGAATGATAATCTCATCATAAAGCAACGTCGTGTGACATACTATTTTTATCACACCATTGTCCCCCACACTCTGTATACAATTCTTCAAAATATTCCGCACAGCTTCCGAAAGCCAGCTGAAATCTCCCTGAATCGTCATCCCATCCTCAATCTCTGTCTCTAATAAAACATTATGCAAATCCATTGAAATCAAAAGCGGCTGGGCGGCTGCCTGAATCATACTTTCTACATCCACCGGCCGGCTTTCCAATTCCACAATGCCGGCATCCAAACGGGATAACTTTAGCAACGAATTTACAAGCCACTCCATTTGTGCAAACAATTCCGCTGTTTCATGCAGCAGCATTTTACGCTCTTGTACGTCCGGCTCTTTTTCCAGCAGTGACAAAATCAAATTGGCAGACGTTAGCGGCGTACGTATCTGATGTGCGATATCGGCAAGTGAATCGGCAAGATGCTGCTTTTCTTTTTTGAGCGCATCATTTTGCTCCCGGATACGCAAAGTCATTTTTGTAATTTCACTCTGCAGGATGGATAATTCCCCTTCTTCAGCATCTTCGATATACAGGCGATCCGCATTGTGCAAAACGAAATCGATCTGCTCTGTCATGCGTGCAAGCCTTTGATATCTCTCCCTCGTAAATACGGCAAATAAACAGCCAAAAGCAGTACCGGACAGCACTGACAGCATTCCGGCTCTCCAGTCTATCCAAAATCCAAATATCCCAGTTATCACAAAAATCCAGACAAAGAAGGCCGCTAACCGACGGATTTCCCTATTTCGCAGCATATGTCTCTCCCAAACGATATCCTATCCCACGCACTGTCAGAATCATCTGCGGCCGTGACGCATCATCTTCTATCTTTTCTCTTAAACGCTTAATATAAACGGTCAGCGTATTGTCCGTCACGTATTCGCCCGACGCATCCCATAGTTCGTTTAGCAGCCGATCTCTTGTAAGGATTCTATTGGGATTATTAATAAAAATAAGCAGCAAACGATATTCCAAAGCGGAAAGCTGAACTTCTTTCCCATCTTTTCTGACAATACCGCTGGCTGTATCTACATCCAGTCCGCCAAACATAAATACTGCAGACGACGGCTCCGACCTGCGCATGGCCGCTTTTATTCTGGCAACCAGCTCCCGCGGCCGGAACGGCTTTGTTACATAGTCATCTGCCCCCATATGAAATCCGGTTACTACGCTTGCTTCATCGCCCGATGCGGTCAGAAAAATTACCGGAATATTATGCGTTTGCCGAATCTGTGTGCATACCGTAAATCCATTTCCATCCGGCAGGGAAAGATCAATAAGTGCAAGATCATATTTATCCGGAAGAAACATCGAAACAGCTTCTTTCTGCGTGGATACACAAGTGACAGCAAAACCTTCGGACTGCAGCAGGCGGGCAAGATTTTTTGATATTTCTTTATCATCTTCAACGAGAAATATTTGTTTCATTTTGTTGTTCTCCTTATGTTTGTTGGTTTTATTAATGATTATAGCATATGGATCTAACCAGTAAATGAAAGATTTGTCACTTTTACATACGCGCTTCCATCAGATTTCCAGAAGAATACCTGCGAAGGCCGCGGTAAAACACAAATACTGCTGCCGCTAAAATTGCAGCCGCATATCCGACCACAAGCAGCAATCCGCTTAATTGAAACTTCATAATCATATGTACCGGGTGATAAACCGCTATGCCCACAGGTACTATACTATACAGTATAAACCTCGTCATACCATGGAAAATCCCATCCGGATAGGTAGACAGGCTAATCATACTCATTACCATATGATTTCCAAACACATCTGCACGCACAAACCAAAACGTCAAGCTTCCCATTAGCAAAGCAAATGCCGTAATAATCACAGCTCCGGTTAATATAAATAATAAAAAAAGCAGCAATCGGTCTATACGAAAGCAAAAGATACAAAAAATAACTATGCCATACAAAAGATCCCCAATCGCCGAAGTATTTGTTTCAGAAGTAATTACACTCAGCAATACATTTTTTGGTATCACCAAATATGAATCCAGCTTACCAGCAATGATTAACTCAGGCAGTGCAAATGCTCTTGCACATATAATTCTGGCCAATCCATAACTGCCTGCTGCAAGTCCCCATAACAGCATCACTTCTTCCATCGTATATCCACCGATATCCTCTTTCAAATGAAACAAAATAACCCATTGCACAATAAATGCCGCATTATTTAGTATCATAAAACCAACATTTGATAAAAATGTAGTTTTATTCAACATTTCCCGCATCATATTATATTTTAGCGAAAGCAAGCATACACGGCATTGATTTTTAACCGCCGTTAACATACAGTTTTTTAACCCCCTTTGCATAAATCCAAAACATTATCCCGCATCCGACTGCCAGATGAATAATCTGAACCAACACGATCTCCATCCATTTACCCATACTAAAATCTACCATCAGCTTCGCCGGTCCATAGCATACCGTATAAATTGGCGATAATTTCAAAAATGGCTGCAGCGCTGCTGGAAATATTTCTATTGGAAAAATAGTCCCGACTACCAAAATGATCTTGTCATACAGCCATTGAAATGGATTGGCATCTTCTATCCAAAATGAAAGCAAACTGATGCACAACTTAATAACTCCATGAATCATGATACCCACCAGCATACAAGGAATCGCCGCCAACAGAGTAACAATCTGAAATCCCGGCAGATACCCAACCAACAGAATACCCATAGCGACAGCGAGCCCTGCATACATTGGAAGTTTCGCACTCCATTCTCCTGTATAATTTGAGAGAATATATAGCGTGTAATGATATGGCTTATTCATCAGATATGCAATATTTCCTCCACGAATATCCATAGATACCTGCCTGGTTAGCGTCAAAGAAGATGCCCCAAACCAGATCATTTCCGTAATCATCACATACCAAATCATTTGCTCCTTGGTATATCCCGAAATTCGTTCTCCCGGAACCTCATACATCACACTCCACAATTGAATAAAAATAAAAATGAAAATAAAATAGCTGATATACCCTACCAGAATCTGTGAAGCATACTGCAGGTTCTGTATCCATACCAACCGGAAAATAAACAGATATTTTTTCATAAATCCTTTGTCACCTTCCCTTCTGATTTGTATATTTCCATTATCACATTTTCCAGCGAAGCTTCTTCCCGTTGGCCGTTCTTTTCTGCCCGCTGGCTTAAATATTGACATTTTAAATGATCCATCGAATCATCCAGCACAATCTGACCGGAATTTACAATAATTATGCGCCTGCAAAGCTTTTCAATATCCAACGTATCATGGCTGGTCAGAAAAATCGTCGTATGCATCTCTCGATTCATTTGCCGGATCAGTGAACGAATATTTTCTTTTACAACCGGATCCAGCCCAATCGTTGGTTCATCTAAAAACAAAATTTGGGGCTTATGAATAAAAGCCGCCACAATCTCACATCGGATACGCTGTCCCAGTGAAAGATTTCGAACTGGTGTATTTATAAACCCGCCCAGATCAAAAACATCTGAAAGCTCCTTTATACGCGCTTCCGTATCACAATCTCGTATATCATAAATGGCTCCAAAAAAACGAAAATTATCATAAGGTGTCAAATGTGTCCAAAGCTGCTCTTTCTGCCCAAATACAGTCCCTATTACATAAGCAAGCTGTTTTCTTTTTTTCGTCGGATCCATACCAAGCACATCAATACTTCCGCCATCCGGATAAAGAATACCTGTCAACATTTTAATTGTCGTACTCTTTCCCGCTCCATTAGGTCCTATAAAAGCAAGCATTTCCCCTTCATCCACTGTAAATGATACTCTGTCAACAGCCCTGATTTCGGTCATTTTGGGATGAAACACTGCTTTGATACTGCCTTTCATTCCTTTTTCTTTCTGCCTTACCCGAAACGTTTTCGACAAATCCTTTACCTTCACAACTTCCATAACCTGCTCCTCCTTCTGAATGAAATATCATAAAAAAAGAACCGCTATGCTTTGCGCACTATTGTGCACCTGCAACGCGGTTCTCGTAAATTCTCATATCTTTGCATCCAGCAGCGCTAAAATTCCGGATTCCCGCATAACCAAATAAGACTTTTCATCTTAAGGCCATGCTTGTTCCGATATTCTCCCGGATTCAATATATGGCCATATGTTGAAAAATCTGCTGCCCATAGATCATTGTAATAGAAATCACTGCTGTATGTTGTACGTTATTTTTATTCTCCATTTTTTATAACTCCTGTTCTTGCCGTTTATATGATGAAAATTAAGTGACTGTTCCCAATTAAAATTTTAAATAAGATAGCACAGTATAAATGGATTGTCAAGCATTTAAATTTCAAAGCAGCTCTGAAAGGTGAAATTTTTTCGCACTAAAAAACTACTTTTCACCTGTTTTTTCAGCCTGTTTGTGGTAATATTAGAAAAAGTTTTTCACAAAGAAGATTTTGCAATGACAAGAGCCGAAAAAAGAAATGAAAAGAAAAAATTTAGAAAAGATTTTGCATCTTTCTGTCAGATTCTAGACCTCTATTTTCCTGATTTTTCAAGCTAGCTTGCCAGCCTGAAAGATCCCAGAAAATTCTTTACATATGAGACAGAAGCCATGCTGATGGCAGTAATTATGAAAAATGTGCTCTACATCAGCATACAGAAAATGACAGCTGAATTTATTCATGATGCATGTGTAAAAACCCCTGCACCATGCCTAGTGTTCCCGAACATGAGTTCCTTCCACATTACGTTACTGTTAATGAATTCCTTTCAAAATAACGGACCTTAGGGTAAGTCTGAAAAATGCCAGCGAATTTGCCAATGCCGGACGCGGACGCTGGTGTATGGAAAACCAGGTGGTTCAATATATAGAAAAATATCTGCTATGACATCCAGCACGCAAACAGCCTTGGTTATAACGCAATGAAATACCACGATATGCTCACGCAGATTGCAGATATACTGTTGCAGCTTTATGAGAAAGGAATGCCAGGGATACAAAAAGCAAAAAAGATAATAAAAATATATCTTCCGGCCTGCTGGAAAGTTTTAGGAATCTGCTTACAGGGGAAGATATATTTTATATAACGGCTTATGGATATGTAAAAGCCGTCTAACAAAAGCTATTATAGTAGAAGGAAGTGGTTTATGGCAAGATGTAAAATTTTGTTTTCCACAAAAAATAAGAATCCGTTTCTTTCTGCTATATAATTGTGGAAAACTTTCTGAAAATCATGATGTATTGGCGGAAAAAATTCAGGTTAAAAAAGCAGTTTAAATAAAAGAACTCTTTTTTAACCTGAATAAAAAATAAAGAAAGTAGCTTTCAATGCTGATATTATCCTTTATTTGTTGAGAATTGTATCGCAGTATGTTATAGATATATCGTTAAAGTTTAATATAGTAATCACTCTTCCTTAGAAGACAAATCAAAAAATATTCTTTTACAATTATGAAACTTCAAATAAGATAAACTAATGTAAAAATTATTACTTTAAACCATTCAAATTCTATTTACACCTTACATCAAAATTAAATTATTATACATCAAATAATACTTTTTGTGTTATTCTTAAAAAAATAAATAGCATTTCCCTAAACAAAAATGCTATTTATTATGAAAGTAAAAAATTAATTTTTGCAAATGTAGTAATAAATTTTTACAAGCTATACTAAAACAACTTATTATATATGTACAAATTGAATTCAATATATTGTAACAGTCAAATTTACCGTCTCACTACATATTATATAGTTTTGTATAGATTATAGTAATGTTATTAAAAATATCATATTAAATCATTTCAAATACCTTTAACACTTTTCAAAAATCTTAATTATTTGTTACTGTCCCATTACCTTCTAAATACAACTCATCTCCATCTTTATCATAAGGAAGGCTTTCACCAGTTCCAATTCTTATTGTATAACTACCGCCCTTTGTTAAATTATTAATGACACCACTTTCTTTTCCTTCCGTATTAAAATTCAAATTTGTTCCAAATAATCCTGCCGAAAAATGAATTTGATATTTGAATCCCCCTTCTTTGGAATGCCATACACCATACTTATCTACAAGATGTGCAGAAGATTTAATTGTAACAGATGTACTATCTACAATAAATTTGGGAGACGTAACTGAGTATCTAATATAGAACTCAAATTTTTTAGCCACACTTCCGCGCTCATTTGTAACCCATTTAAAATACTCACCAGTTTCTAAATTACTATAATTCCCCATATCATCAATTATCCAGCCATCTGGCAATTCACCATTTAAGTCTTCTGCCTCAACTAACATTTGATCATATTCCTGTGCATAAACAGGTGTTTTTACAGCACAACCCAAGCAAATACTCAAAGCTAATGCCACCATTTTAATTTTTTTCATTTTGTTCTCCTTTTACTTATTCAATATTTACTGAAAAAAATGTTTTTCCTTCATAAATTACCCGCATTCAAACCTACTGTAACATCTATACATACTATATTTTTAGCTTTTTCACTTTCGTCATTAATTATACAATGTAAAATTACAATATACATACTTTTGTCAAAAAAACTGTGTTTTCTGTCAAAATTACATAAATAAATTACTCTAACAGCTTTCTATACTCAAAGTTGAATCTCTGTCTTCTTTCTTCACTTATTGGCAAACTTATCTGATTTGCAATCGTTACAACAGTCTTACTCCTTGAACTTATCCAAAAATAATTTATAAGATATGATTGATGTATTCTTATAAACGGTACTTTCCCACCTCTTAACTTTATTTCTACCTCAGACAACTTTCCATTAAAATGTTTGACATTTCCATCGACTAAGTGAATAATAATCTGTCTCCCAACGCTTTCAAAGTATAATATTTCATGACAAATCACTTTAAATTCTTCCTGTTTATATCGAAATATAAAATAACACTTTTTATTGCTAATCTTTTCTTTTGCTTTTAAAAATTCTTTCATAAAATCTTGTTCTTGTATTGGACACTTAATTATCGAAAAAGCATTTAAACGAAAAAGTTCTAAATCAAACAAATCATTTTTTATAATATAAATAAGCAATACATCTTCATCCATTTTCCTTATCTTTTTCGCTGTGGCTATTTCATCTGCATCTACCATACTTATATCCAAATAGATCAAATCGTATTTGACTCCTAATAATATTTTATTTTCTAATTTTTTTCCTGAAGAATATATGTGAATTTCAATTGAAATATTACTTTTAACACTAAACATACATAAAAACATTTTAACTTCATTTTGTATATCTTCTTCTTCGATGCAAATAGCAACAAATAACATGATTTACCTCACTAAATATTATAAACACATCTTTCCCAAAAGTTAGGTAGACGAAATTGTTTTAATTCTGTAATTG
>CAJUBQ010000032.1 GCA_910584595.1 uncultured Eubacterium sp. | reverse complement strand
GGTAATCCGGAAAAAGCACCACTTTGTCTAAACTGTTGCTTTGTTACTTGTCCACCCCCGTGAATAGTAACTATATAGATGGCGATTAATGATCGCCATCTATAGATATTAATTTACCATATTTTCTGCGCATCATCCATCTTATCAAAAAAATAATCGCTGCAACTACAAGGAAACAAACTGCGTTGATCTGTATTCCCAAATACCATGGCGCCGACTGTGTTTCATACCACTCCATATGCGTTTTATAATGATAATATCTATAAATACTCTGCGCGATCAGCGCACCGGCAAAGCTCCAAACAATAACATTTAAGGTACGATATAATTTCTTTATCATTTCTGTCTCCTTAGGAACTGTAAAGAAAAATCCTGCGGACTTTTTGCAAGTTATTTCTTTACCGTTTCTTACTGATGTATTTTTGATTGTAAAAATTATATATCCGTGACTGTGTAAAGTCAATGAAAAACAAAAATTCTCTTGAACGTTGCACCATTTTTCGCTATACTAAACTTAACAATAAACCACCACTCCAATATTTTGATGGTTTCTAATCATAAGGATTTTTATATTATATAATAAAGAAAGGATTTAATATTATGATTCGAATCGGTATCTTAGGCTATGGAAATCTTGGCCGAGGCGTAGAATGCGCCGTAAAGCAAAATGAAGATATGGAATTATGCGGAGTATTTACACGTAGAAATCCGGATTGTGTACACATTTTAACCAAAAACATTCCTGTACGCCCTGTTTCAGAGCTGCCAGACTGTCAAAATGAGATAGATGTACTGATTATCTGCGGCGGAAGCGCTACAGATCTGCCGGTACAGACTCCGGAATATGTAAAATATTTTAATGTGGTCGATAGTTTTGACACCCATGCAAAAATCCCGGAACATTTTGCTCATGTGGACCAGGCAGCAAAAGCATCCGGAAAGATCGGTATGATCTCTGTCGGATGGGATCCTGGTATGTTTTCTTTAAACCGTGTCTACGCAAATGCTATCTTACCTGCCGGAAAGGATTATACATTTTGGGGCAAAGGCGTAAGTCAGGGCCATTCTGACGCCATCCGCAGAATCGAGGGCGTTACAGATGCCAAACAATACACCATTCCTGTTCCATCTTCCCTGGAAGCCGTACGAAATGGCGATACGCCGGAATTAACTACAAGGCAGAAACATACCCGGGAATGCTTTGTTGTCGCAGAAGAGGGTGCAGATTTAGACAGAATTGAAAAAGCGATTAAAGAAATGCCAAACTATTTTGCCGATTATGATACCACCGTTCATTTTATTTCTCAGGAAGAATTGGACAAAAACCACAGCGGCATTCCACACGGCGGCTTTGTCATCCGAAGCGGATCATCCGGCTGGGAAAACGAACACCGCCATATTATTGAATACAGTCTAAAGCTGGATTCTAATCCTGAATTTACTGCAAGCGTACTCGCAGCCTATGCGAGAGCAGCTTACCGTATGAATCAGGAAGGCATGAGCGGCTGCAAAACTGTCTTTGATGTAGCGCCTGCCTATTTGTGCTCCCAAAGCAATGAACAACTGCGCAAACACATGTTATAAATCGTACAGGTCTTTGCAGTTTATGCAAAGACCTGTGACGTTATATTATATATACTGCTCCAGTTCGTGGGACACATCCAATACCTGATGCAGCATTTCTTTTGTTGTTTCTGCATTCTGCAGGTTCTTCACACTCAGCTCAGACGCCTGCATAGAAGAAGACATTACCTCTTCTGACGTTTCTGATAACTGCGTAATATTATCAACAATCCGGTTATTAGAGTCAGACAGCTGATTGAGCATTTCGTCAATATCTCCAATACTTGATAACAGCTGCCTGGAATTTGTATTCATCCGGTCAAAACTTTGGGATACCTGTTCAATCATTCCATCCTGCGCGTCAGCCGCTTCGATCGATTTATGAACAGCTGCCGCCGCACTTTCTGCATGATCTGACAACTCATGTAATATACCGGCAATGTTTTCTGTTTCCTTTCTTGTCTTCTCCGCCAGCTGGCGTATTTCATCTGCAACGACTGCAAAGCCCCGTCCTGCTTCACCCGCTCTTGCACTCTCGATCGAAGCGTTCAATGCAAGCAGATTCGTCTGATTTGAAATATCAAAAATCGTGTCTGCAATTGTTTTTACCGCTTCTGCCCGTTCCTGCAGCTCTTTCATAGAAGCTGCTACACCTGCATTTGTCTCATTGATTACGACAGACTGCCTTTTCAGGTTATTCATCATCTGCAAACTGTTTGTGTTCAATTTCTCCGAATCTTTAGCTACCTGAACCATATTTTCTGAACATTCCAATGTCTGGTTGATGGATTCCTGAATATTCTGCGTCATGGTAGTCTGCGTCTGTATACTTTCCGCTGTGCTCTGCGTGCTTTCAGAAATATCACAAACCGAATGGTTCACAATGCCTGCAGTAGCATTCAGCTCGCTCACCATCTCCATGGCGCCTTCGGTTCCTTTTCGCACCTGTTCTGCCACTGTCAGCACATGTTCCATAACCATTCTCTGTTTCTCCTGTTCACGCATTAAACTATGACGGGTATCATGATTATATAAGCGCGCAACACTGGTTGCAAGAGAAACAATAATCATTAAAAACGCAACAGCAAGAGAAGCGCACACCTGATCCCGAATTTCTTCTTTCGGATACATATTCTGTACAAAAATATTCACATAATTGACAGCAAAATTTACAATTGTCATCGCACACCCGGCAATGATTGAAAACTTAACATCAAAAAACAATACACAGGCTACAAGCGGTACACATGCCATAAATCTTATATAATAGTTATCAAAAGCAATCCCTGTAACAAAAGCTACCATCAAAAGGCCAATAAGCGCCGTATATCTCGTTATCATACTTCTGCTGTTTCGCAAGTATGTAGCAAATGTTATAAAACAGCTTCCGATAATAACTGCCGTAACAACCAAACTAAGCTGCAGCGTACGAATACCCATTGCGCAGGCAATCCATTGCGTCGCTAACGCAATCACATAATACACTGCATATCCTATCTGCGCAAAACAGTTTGCATGTCTAATCTGATCCTCTTTACTTGCATAGACATATTTTTTCTCATTCGGTTCCATTGTTCATCCTCTCCTTTGTATTTCTTGTTTCTTATTCCAAATTCCATATGTCCAGAGCGTATTTCAAACGGAATGATTTTTCAGACACGCTCTAGCCCTCCATCCGGACAGAAATTAGAGTTTAGCGCTGACTGATTCACCTCAGCGCCAGACAACTATCAAAATTATACCATGCATATCATGCACGAAGCAAGTGCAATTGTAAACAGCTATCCAACAACTTTTTTTCGCATTTTAAGCAATATTTTCTTTTCTAAACGGCTTACCTGCACCTGACTCATTTGTAACTCCTGCGCTGTCTGCACCTGTGTCTTATCCTGAAAATAACGCATCTCGATCAATCTGCGCTCCCGTTCCTCCAGCTCATCAAGCAGCTGTTGAATCAGCATATCATCCAAGATTTTCTCCTTCTCGGGATCGCCCATGCCGCCTGCCGCTATGCCGCCCTGCATCGTACCTGTGCCATATTTTTGACCAATGCCTTTTCCTTCCGCAATCTGATCTACCAGATATAACTCACTTCCATCGGATTGATAAACACTACGGTAAATAGACTCCACTTCCATATTGGCTTCTACTGCCATTACAATATCTTCCCGGCTAAGTCCGGTTTCATCAGACAACTCCTGCATGGACGCTTCTCGGCCTTTTTCCTGGCTGATTTTTTCTGCCGCTTTGCGGATACGCCATCCATTTTCTTTCAGGCTCCTGCTGATGCGCACCAGTCCGTCATCTCTTAAAAACCTGCGGATTTCTCCGCTGATAAGCGGTACTGCATACGTAGAAAACGCCACTCCATATGTAAGATCAAATTTATCAATCGCTTTCATCAGACCGATACTTCCGATCTGAAACAATTCTTCTCTGTCATGTCCACGGTGTTCAAATCTTTTGACAATGCTTCCTACCAGTCCAAGATTCTGTTTCACCAGCTCTTCTTTTGCACCCGGATCTCCCTGCTGCGCCTGCAGGATCAAAGCCATTGTCTCCTCCATAAGCTGCTAGGCTCCTGTCCCAAACTGCTTCATCATACGCACAGTCGTTCCCTGTCCCGGCGCTGACGCCACTTCCACATCATCCATAAACGCTTCCATAAATGCAAAGCCCATACCGGAACGTTCCAGTTCCGGCCGGGTCGTATAAAATGGTTCTTTCGCCTTTGGCACATCTTCGATCCCTTTTCCGTAATCAACCACTTCAATTTGAATCTGCTTTTTTTCTTTTGCACAGGTCAGATATATCTTACCGATGCGATTCTCATAACCATGAATAATTGAATTGGTCACAGCCTCAGACACAGCTGTTTTTACATCTGCCAGCTCGTCCAGCGTCGGATCCATATCTGCCAGAAAAGCCGCGACTGCCACTCTTGCAAATCCTTCATTTGCCGAATAAGAATCAAACCGGATACTCATTTCATTCCGCTCATTCATACTTAACCGCCTCCGTTTCCATTAGTTTGTGCAAGCCGGATATTCTGAAAATTTTTTGAATCCGGTCATTCATATGCTGTGCTTTTACACTGCCCCCGCAATAACTCATATTACGGCATCTTCCGATTAACACTCCGATTCCGGAGCTGTCCATAAACTCCGTACCGGAAAAATCAAACACCAGATTTCGTACCCGGTAAGAATCAATCAAAAGATCCGCCTCCATACGCAGCTGTTCCGCACTGTGATGATCCAGCTCTTTCGGCATGGATATCGTAAGGCATCCTTCTTTTAGTTCATAATGGCATTCCATAGTAACATCCTCCTGTTTTTTAGTATTAAAAAAGATGCTGATCGTGTAACTATCAACATCTTCTGTAAAATCCATATGCAAAAATATAAGTTTCCTCTTATTGAGTTCACTCTTATTGAGTTTCCTCCTATTGAGTTTTCTCTTACTGAGCTTCCAGCTTCTGCTGCACTTCCGGCAAATATTTATATCTCGCATTATTTGCCTTATATGATGTAGGATATTCATCAATGACTTTCTGATACAGATCCGCAGCCTTTTGATACTCTTCGATGCAGCGGTAAGACTGCGCTAAGTAATAAATCGCGTCTCCGCTGTGATACGTATCGTCCACATCTACAACCTTTTGCAGCAAATCCGCGGACTGCTGATAATTCCTTGCCATATAAGCAGCATATCCGTCGTTATAAGCCGATTCCAAATATTTGGAATCTATCTCTGTCTGAATAGATTCATACACCTGCTTTGCTCCTGTATCCAACAGTTTTTGATCCACCTGCGCCAGAGCCGTTTTTGCTTCTTCCAATCCTCCCTGCTGATAGGACTGATAGGCTGACAGCAGCTTTTGATAACTGATAATCTGTGATGCAGATGCATCCTTTTCTTCGTTGGCATTTTCCACATTTTTTGTCAGCTTTGTCACCTGAGCTTCCAATTCCTGAATAGCCTGATTTTTAGCCGCTATCGTATCGTTTGCATCTGAAACGGCAGTATTGGCGTCTTTTTGCAGCGTTTGGCGAATACTGGGTACGATTAGAAAATAAGTCGCTGTTACACCGATTACAAGGCCGACCAAAATATTTAAAATCATCATCCAGCCGGAATTATCACGCAGATTTGTAGGCTGTATAATCGTATCATTCCCGGTATTATATTCCACTCTGCTTTCCTTTTTCTTCGGTTTTTTGCTCTTTTCCACACCGTTTCCCGTATGTCCGTCGATTTCCGCCAGATATCCCATGGTCGTTGTATTGCCGCGGTCAATCTTCTCTGCTGCCCGCAGAGATTTTCTGGCAAGGTCATACTTCCTGTCCCGGATATATAAAAGCGCAAGCAGCTGATGCGCTTTTATCAGCTTTGGATTAATTGACAGTATTTTCTTTAACTGAATGACTGCCAGATCTTCACTTCCCTGCTGACAGTAAATAAGCGCCTGATTGTATTTTTTAATTGTCTGATTCACCGTGTTGAGCAAAGCGGTATTGCTCTGCACCTCATGCAGATAAGTATCTGCGATATTATCCTTGCTGACCTGATTTTTACTTATCACCCACTCGCTAAGTGCAGATACGGTCTCTCCCATCTCATAATAAATAAGCCCCAGCAAATTTCTGGCCTGAATATTACCTTTATAATACTGCAGACTTGCCTTTAACGAATCGACTGCACCTGATAAATCTCGTACCTTTGCCCGCTCTAATCCGACATTATATAAATAATTAGAAATTGCTATCAGCTTTTTATACATTTTTACATTCATCCCACAGTTTGGGCAGGTCTGCTCCGCCCCAAGCTGTGCTCCACATTTAAAACACTGCATCTTGGCTCCTTCCTGGATTATCGGTTGCGTCTTGCTTCTTTAATCATCTCCTGCAAAATGTCGGTCATATCCGTCAGGTTGTGGCTGTATATGGCTTCTTCCGCCTCTTCTACTTCAAGACTTGGCTGAAATTTCTTTAATTCCTCTTCAAAATCTATCATCTGTAATCCCTCCGTCTGTTATTCTTAAACGAATTTATTATAGCACATCTTTCCACTTTGTAAAGAAACGGTTGTCTTGTTTTTTCTTCCTTTTTCGAAAATTTTTATAAACAAAAAAGAATCAGTCCCTCACTTTGTTTATCCTAAAAGTAAAAGTACTGATTCTGTTCTATCAAGCTATCGTTTTTACGCATCTCCCCAATCTGAAAGCCTGCGCATAATTACTTTTTCCTGCTGTTTGATAAATATAATGTCGTCGAACGTATCCTTACACGAAGTGTCGCAGCTGTCAATCGATACAAAGACGCCCGGAAATACCCTTTTGCGCACTTTAATATTTGCACCCTTTGCACTCTCTACCATCAGCCGCAGTTTCTTTAAATCTTCCTCGTCCGCTGCCTTGCGCGCCAGATCACGCACACGGATTCGAACCAACTGCACACGTCTTGGATCATCTTTGCACGACTGCCCTGTTTTTTCTTCGTATTCCTGGAATTTGTGCAGAATCATCTCTGCCTTGTTAATGTTCGCCTCTGCCGCTTTAATACTGTTTCTAAGCTCTTCCATCTTCATACGGACTTCACCGCCGTTGCCGACTAAAACATGCGTCCGAATTTCAGCATTGTTGCCGATGCTGTTCGCCTCAATTCCGCTGACCGCGTGAACACTGCCGCCTACGATACATCCCTTTTTGCTCATTACAAACGCGCTGCCCTCACAATAAACATTGCTGTTGAGCAAAATGTCTGCCGTAATATCCCCTTTACTGCGGACTGTAGCAAACTCAAAAAACTTTGCTGAGACTTTCCCCTTCGCATCAACGACACTCTTTCCATTTCCAAGCACACCGCCGGCTACAACAATGTCCTTATTTGCAAATATGCTGGCGCCCTGAACGACGCCATCCACTGTTACCGTACCTGTGGCGCGTATTTCTATATCGTCAACGCTGCCGTGAATAATGACGTCTCCACGAAATTCAATATTTCCTGTATTGGCGTCTACATCACCGGACACTTCAAAAACCGGCAAAATATTAATCTTATCATTAATCTTATCTATCTTACCTGTGATCGAAGCTATATAAGTAACCCCGTCATCTTTGCATGCAAATCCTCTTCCGCGCAGCGGAGGAAGCTCTCTGCCGGGTTTTGCACGTATTGGCGCATCTTTTACTGTATATCCATCGACTCCCTGAACAGCCGGATGATATTTTGCGATCACCTGACCTTCCGTCACCATCTCAAATAGCTTGATCGCATAGCTGACCGTACCGTCCTCATTGATCTTTGGCTTTCCGTCCAGCTGGCTTTGAAACATATATTCAAAATACCCGTCTTTTCCATCCTGTGGAGCCTTACCCGTCGCTACTGCAACAGATCGGTCATAAATTCTGCTTCGGATCATATTGAGAATTGCCTTCTGGTCTATCCCTTGTTTGACTCCTCCGGCTAACAACGCTGACTCAACATCCTCCAAACTATACTTGACCCCAGCCGCTGGTTCCGGCAGACGCAAATACGCCGTCATACCATCCGGACTATAACTGATTGCTGTTCTATCAAGCTGTAGTGTCTGCATGACCTTACCACCCTTCACTCTTAATTCATCAACCATATACTATACATGGTATATTTCTTTTAATTTTACCATTAATTGAGACAAACTTCAACAAATATTCTGCGAAAATAAAGAATGAATTGCATTTTTTATTATTTATTTTGGTCATTTACTGCATCTGAGCCAATCGTTTTTCCACTTCAGCCATCATTTTTTCATATTCAGCCAGTTTTTTCTTCTCTTCGTCGATTTTTGCCTGCGGTGCTTTGCTTAAAAATTTCTCATTGTTTAACATGCCATGCGAGCGAGCCAGTTCTTTTTCCAGCTTTGCCTTGTCTTTTGTCAGACGTTCCATCTCTTTTGCTTTATCCACCAGCTCTTCTAATGGAAGATAAATTGCAGCTCCCGGTATCACTGCTGATACAGCGTCCTCCCCAATGCCCGTTCTGTCTGCCTGTATGCAGAT
Source organism: uncultured Eubacterium sp. (assembly GCA_910584595.1). Lineage (GTDB taxonomy): Bacteria > Bacillota > Clostridia > Lachnospirales > Lachnospiraceae > Eubacterium_J. The sequence goes on along the minus strand of CAJUBQ010000032.1, from coordinate 38,125 downwards.
CTCATTTGCATACGTAAAACTCTGGTACGCTTCTTTTACCTGCGCAAAGATATCTCGTATTCCGGCATCTTCGGATACAATATACAGCTTGGATTTTCTGCTGTTTGGCACATCCATGTCTTTGCGTATCGTACGAACTGCCCTTACAATATCTTTCACATGCGCTAACTGAACCTCTTCCGTCTCAAAATGACGCTCCTCGTTATATTTCGGCCATTCTGCCAGCATAATCGATTCTTCCTGCGGATGCAGTGTGCAAAAAATCTCTTCCGTAATAAACGGCATAAACGGATGCAGCAGCTTTAACGCTTCTGTCAATACCATACGCAGTGTCCATAATGCGGCATTTGCAGACTGCGGCATTTCGTCATAACGGTAAGTGCGCAGCTTTGCAATTTCAATATACCAGTCGCAAAATTCATCCCAAATAAAATCATACACTTTTGAGACAGCGATCCCCAGTTCGAACTTATCCATATTTTCGGTCATATCTTTTGCCAGTGTATTTAATTTAGAAATGATCCATTTATCTGCCGGCTCAAAATCGTCTTTTGACGGCTCCGTAATTTCCCGTCCTTCCAAATTCATCATAATAAAGCGTGACGCATTCCATACTTTATTTGCAAAGTTTCTGGAAGCTTCCACACGTTCCCAGTAAAAACGCATATCATTTCCAGGCGCGTTTCCGGTAATAAGCGTCAATCGCAGCGCATCCGCGCCATATTTATCGATGACCTCCAAAGGATCAATCCCGTTTCCTAACGACTTGCTCATCTTGCGCCCCTTGGAATCCCGTATCAGACCATGAATCAATACGGTATGGAACGGGGATTTTCCAGTCTGTTCATAGCCGGAAAATACCATACGGATAACCCAGAAGAAAATAATATCATAGCCTGTCACAAGTACATCCGTAGGATAAAAATAGTCCATCTCTTCTGTCTGTTCTGGCCAGCCCAGCGTCGAAAACGGCCATAATGCAGAGGAAAACCACGTATCCAGCGTATCCGGATCCTGTTCCATCCCTTTGTGTCCGCATTTTGGACATGTATGAGGCGCATCCTGCGTCTTTGCGACTACCATTTCGTTGCACTGCGGACAATAGTATGCCGGAATCCGGTGTCCCCACCATAACTGTCTGGAAATGCACCAGTCACGAATGCCTTCCAGCCAATGCATATAAATTTTATCAAAACGTTCCGGCACAAATTTTAAATCACCGTTTCGAATCGCTTCCATTGCAGGCTTTGCCATCTCTTCCATCGCCACAAACCACTGCTGCTTTGCCATAGGCTCTACCGTCGTCTTACAGCGGTCATGTGTTCCTACCGCATGTTCATGATCTTTCACACCTGCCAGCAAACCGGCAGCATCCAGATCTTTTACGAGCGCCTCTCTGCACGCATAACGATCCATGCCGACATATTTACCTGCATTTTCATTCATCGTCGCATCGTCATTCATGACATTGACAAGCTCTAACTGATGACGTCTGCCTACTTCAAAGTCATTCGGATCATGCGCAGGAGTGATCTTCACACATCCGGTTCCAAATTCCATATCTACGTATTCATCTGCAATGACAGGAATTTCTCTGTTCACAACCGGAAGAATGAGCGTCTTGCCAATGATATCCTGATACCGCTCATCGTTTGGATTGACTGCTACCGCTGTATCACCAAACATGGTTTCCGGACGTGTCGTTGCAATCTCAACAAATCTGCCTTCTTCTCCTGCTACCGGATATTTGATATGCCAGAAATGGCCTTTTTGATCTACATGCTCCACTTCCGCATCCGAAATAGATGTCTTACATACCGGACACCAGTTAATAATACGGTTTCCTTTGTAAATATAGCCCTTTTTATATAATCGTACAAATACTTCTTCCACTGCTTTCGAACAGCCTTCATCCATTGTAAACCGTTCTCTGTCCCAGTCAGCTGCAGAACCGATCTTTTTTAACTGCTTAATAATACGTCCGCCGTATTCTTCCTTCCATTCCCATGCTTTTTCTAAAAATCCCTCTCTGCCAAGATCATTTTTATCAATCCCCTGTTCTTTTAAGGACTGAATCACACGGACTTCGGTAGCGATCGCTGCATGGTCTGTTCCGGGCTGCCAGAGTGTATGATAGCCTTGCATCTTTTTATAACGGATCAGAATATCCTGCATCGTATTATCGAGCGCATGGCCCATATGCAGCTGCCCGGTAACGTTTGGCGGGGGCATCACGATAGTAAACGGTTTCTTGCTGCGGTCGACTTCTGCGTGAAAATAGCCCCTCTCTTCCCATTTTTTGTAAAGACGTTCTTCCAATCCGGCCGGATTGTATGTTTTTGCCAATTCTTTTGCCATAAACAAACTTCCTTTCTGTGCTTTTATCTTCAAATTACAGTTCCATATGTGCATCCATTTCCTATAGCAGGCTGCTCACTCTGTTTCATTAAAAAAACCCTCTATAGTTTACACTATAAAGGGCGAATGAGCGCGGTACCACCTTTTCTTCAACAAGCCTGAGCCTGTTCTCTTGCATCCGATAACGTGGATGGGACGGGACGGCTTACTGACTACGATTCTCTGCTGCGTATCTGTTCAGCCATCCGGTTCAAAAGCTACCTTCCATCATGCGTATTCAAAGCTGCTTTTCAGCCAACGGGCAGCCCTCTCTGCTGAGCGTCATGATGTACTCCTCTTTCTCATTACCTGTCTCTGTATAAAAATAACAGCTCAGATAACTCATGGAACTGTTACATATAAAATCTTTTATTATCATATATAGCTTTTTAAAAATTGTCAAGATTTAAATACTCTTTTTTATATCTTTTCCAGCTGTCATAGACTTGCGCATCTGTCTGGCACTGATACTTTTGCCTGATATCTTCCATCAGCTGATACAACGGCTGCTGCTGTCTGAACGCATAAGCAAGCAAATCATCCGGTATCTGTACATCTTCAAAGTTTTCTTCAGGTATCAGCTCTTTTAAACGTACCATTAACCGGTTAATTTCAGGCAGATAAACAGAAACAATCTTGCTGATATAAATGATTGCATCCGCTTTACGGTAAATATGCGAATCATCATTTCTGTCTTTTAACATTTGAAACCACAGCAAATCATCCGTCAGCAATTCCTGTGCCGCAGCCAGCTTTAGAATCTCTCTGGGAGAGCCTGTCTTTGCTTCATATATCGCAAGATTTTCATACAGATAAGCCTTTAACGTCTTCCAGGAAAACTCAAACAGCCTGTCAAAATCCGCTGTTGTGGCAGATATGTTTTTATCTGACAAATCTGTTTCATCCAAATATCCCATCAGTGACGCATACTGCCGCTTCATCTGTTCAAATTTTTTCATAAATCATCACACCGTCCTTATTGATCTCTTCTCTCAAAGCATCCGATACGCTGAATCCATCCATATCTACAAGATCAAATCGAAGCAGCGTCGGTATTTGCTCTTCCACAGCTTCCTGAAAGTCCAGATAGCTTACGGCATCATGAATCCCCCAGACTGCAAGATCAATATCGCTGCGGCTGTGGTTGTCACCTCTGGCTCGTGAACCAAACAAAATCATTTTTTCTATGTCATGCTGTTTTGCCAGCATACGCAATTTATGTACGATCAGTGGTTCAAGATTCATAGCTATTCAGTCCCATTTGCAGCAGCTGAGCCATCTGTTCGTGATACTCTTCCAATACTTTATACTCTTTTAACAATTTCACCAGATATGCCTCCTGCTTATTATTTGTCTCATAGGTATCAAACAGCGGCTGCAGCAAAGCATACAGTTCTTTTGGCTGCAATGATAATTCCGGTTTTTGGCCTGTCAGAGCGCAAAACCTTCCCGCTGCATAGTAAAATTCATAATTTCCCATCAAAATAGAAGCCTGGATTTTACATTTGATATCCACGCTCTGCTTTGCCAATATCGGCTCCATATACGTCCTCCATACATGCACAAAAAGCGTAACATGTCAAACATCCTTTGTTTGACATGCACTCTCGAATTGTGAAGTTGTGTTTGCAGCAGCAAATCAATGACTGCTCAAGCAGTTGCATCATACCCCTGAAAAAAGTAAAACAGGCATCCACACATTTTCCCGATTGCAATCGTAGCAACCATCCATTCCAGACCCATTTTCAGCTTCATTCTTCGGTACAAAATCGGATAGGCATTAATAATTTCCGCCAATGCGACTGCCATACAGCCTACAAAGATACCCGCGCTCAAACCAAATATCGCTAAAAAAATATGCCCTGCCGGAAACCGGATTTGTGAAAATACAGATATGATATTTCCTGCGATTCCACCCAGTATCGTAGCATTTTCATAAGTCAAAATACGTTTTGCTGTCCCTGATTTGCTTGCCATTTCCGGGATAATCCCCAATTTTACAGCAATCGCAAAACTTCCGGAGGCTACCGACAGACCAAAAGCAAGTCCCAAAAATCCCAAAAATACATGATTAATCCACATCGATACTCTTCCCTTCTCTGCTGGCATTTTCAATGAATGTAGTATCTACATCCTGTTCGTATTTACGCATCTCAACCTGAATCGGCGTCGGATCGTGTGTAACTTTTTTCTTACCGATATGGTTATAAAAAACAGTTATCCCGATTGGCATTCCAATCGCATAAAAGATCTCGATTTCTGTTACACCGTCCGATTCTTTACCGATTACCTGCTCATACAGCTGCGTAAACACTTCCGCAACGCCTACATCATTGTTAAACGTCATAATGGTAAATGCGGCGCCAAAAAAGATCACAATGCAAAGCGCCACCGCCTTTGCGATTTCCAGCGCTTTATTTTCTGCAATTCCTGCCTTGCATTCCAAAATGAAGTCTGATTCTCCAACATTTTGCACTTCCAGATCCGGATAGTCCTCATGTATCTGCCTGATAATATTTAATACCGAAAATACTTGAATACGTGTTTTTTTCTGCTTCGCCGTATCTTTTTCCTGAAAGGTATAGATTTTCTTTTGCTTGAGCTGACGCAGAACCGCTTCATTTGTACATTCCATCGATGCGATATCCTGCAAATGCACCTGATAAGCGTTCACGACAACATTTTGATCTATTTTTAAATAAAGCGTATCCGTTGCCGCCATTTCCGTTAACTCCTTCCAAACATCTGATCCGCTGGCTGACCTGCCTGTGCGGATACTTCTTTTACCGCTTTCTGCGCCTGCACAAAAGCTTCTTTTACCGCTTTCTGCGCCTGCACAGAAGCTTCCTTTACTGCTTGTCCGGCCTGCAAGGAAATTTCCTGCGCTGTATTTTTTTCATCTTTGTATACAAATGTACCTTTGTGTGGTCCTTCTTCCTTTTGATAAAACGTCGTGTAATAATATACGCCGCCTGCAACTGCAATGGCTACAACTATCACGAGACACATTCTGTAAATAAATCTGCCCATATCAACCCTCTCTTTCCAATAAAAAATGTAAATGATTGCTGACTCTTTTATTTACAGAAAGTATGTCCCTATTTTTGTGTATTATTCTATTTATGCAAAGATGTTAAAATTTGGTTAAATACCGCATGAGCTGCTTCATCTTTGCTCATTTTTGGAAGCTCCTGTACGTAATTCTTTTTCATGATTGTAATAATATTGGTATCTGTGCCAAATCCTGCGCCTTCCATCCGCAGACTGTTTGCCACGATCATGTCCAGATTTTTTTTCTCCAGCTTTTCTCTGGAATTTTCCAGCATATACTCTGTTTCCATAGAAAAACCACATAAAAACTGTCCGCATTTACGTTTGGACATGCTTCCTAATATATCCTTTGTCCGCTCTAACTCCAGTACACATGCTTCCTCTTTTTTCTTCATTTTTTCCGCAGCCGTATGCACCGGACGGTAATCCGCCACTGCGGCAGACATTACTACGATGTCCTGTCCATCAAAATGTGCATCTACGGCATCATACATTTCCTGTGCCGTCGTCACTCGTATGACCTGCACAAACAAGGGCGGCGGCAGGTGCACCTGTCCTGTCACAAGCGCTACCTGCGCTCCCCTGCGAGCTGCATTTTTAGCAAGCGCATAGCCCATTTTTCCGGTTGAATGGTTTGTAAGAAACCGAACAGGATCAATGGCCTCTCTTGTCGGCCCTGCCGTAATCAACACTTTTTTTCCCGCCAGATCCTTTTCATACGCCGCTTCATATAAAATATATTCCAGCAGCACATCCGCCTCCGGCATTTTTCCTTTTCCGGTATCTCCGCAGGCAAGAAATCCGCTGGCAGGCTCGACGATATGGTAACCATAAGACTTTATTTTTTCAAGGTTTGCCTGTGTTGCCGCATGTTCCAGCATATGCGTATTCATTGCCGGCACAACATAGACCGGAGCCGTGACTGCAAGCATCGTTGTAGAAAGCATATCATCTGCAATCCCATTTGCCAGTTTTGCGATGATATTTGCAGAGGCAGGCGCAATCATCACGACATCCGCTTCCTGCGCCATCGCAATATGCGCTACCTGATAACCACTGTCCCGGTCAAACACATCATCAATGACTTTATTCCCTGTCAATGCCTCAAATACAACCGGAGAAATTATTTTCTGCGCATTTTTTGTCATAATAACATGTACATCTGCGTGTAACTTTACGAGCATACTTGCCAGATTTGCCGTCTTATAGGCGGCAATCCCTCCTGTAATGCCAAGTAAGATATGTTTTCCCGTAAGCATCCGTATGCCTCCTGTTATTCCAACGGAATCTTTTTATCCGTATATAGTATATGATTAATCAGCCAGCCTAATAAAAATTCAATCAAACTTTCCAAATATACTTTTGGATCTCCGTCTACCTCATCCATATCTATATTTTCCAGCCGGTCAATAAACGATTCATGCGCCCTTCTCTGCGCAGGCAAACCATCATAGTGAATGCGCTCCATATAATCTTCTTCGTCTTTGAAATGACGTTGTGTATATTCTTTTAACTCCTGCAAAATACCCATAATTTCATCATAGCCATTTCCATAGGCAAAATCATGATGCAGATATTTATTCGCCCGATCCGTGATACGGAACAGTTCCTGATGTTCTTCATCCACAAACGTTATTCCTGTACGGTACTCATCTAAAAATTCACACGGATTTTCTTTCACCATCCACTCTTCCAGCTTCGGAAGCTTACCAATCATCGCATCACTGGAAATAATATGATGATACAGCCAGCGAGCAAGATACTCCATCAGCTCTTTGAGCAGCTGCTTTTGCTGGTTTGGATCATCGATGTCTGTAAAACTCCACTCACGAATCTTATCTCTGAAAATCATATGCTGGTTTCGCTGAAGAATCAGCTCCGGATCCCGTATCTGCTCCATGTAATTTTCCTCATGTGAAAAATGCTGCTCTGCATAATCATCCAGCTCATTCAGCAAATCCTTAATAGATGTGTAGCGATCCCCCGTATAGCTGCTTGCAGCCAGCTGTATCCCTTCATTCATAATATCAAACAAACGTCTGTGCTGATCGTCAATCTCAGGCACTCCTATCATGCAATCCTCTGTAAACTGAAACATTATCTTTCTCCTCCCTGTGCTTCATTCTTTTTCGTAACCTGCTGTTACTTCTTTTGCGCTATTATAGCACAGACGCTTCCCTGTCTGCAAATAATTTTGCAAAATTATGCACTAACTAAGCATCCCTCCAGCCATACCCGATAGAATACACAACACGGCTGTTGTAAGCATATGTACCAGCTGCCCGTCCAGCCCGCGGTTCACTGCCAGATTTCCCAATAGCAGAACGATAAAATAAAACGTCCCTACACACAGCCCCCAAAGATATTTTTTCTTTTTCTTTTTTTTGCCGATTAAAAATCCTCCTGCAAAGCAGGACACAATATACGTCGCAATAATGCCGATGCTGACAGCTGCATCTGACAATTCCAGCTTTCCTAAAAGAGCTGCCAAAATAACAAGAAGCAGTCCCGTAATGACATACATCGCTACTAAGTCAACTAAAATTGGCATCGCGCTGTTTTTTTGACGTTCCATCTGATCCATAATGATCCTCCTCCATGTTCAAAAGTATAATTATGCTTTGTCCTGTTTTATCATATGAACGAACGCCATAAAATATGAATTCTTTTCTTTACAGTTCCTTATCTCAAATGCATTCTTAAATGCATAAGCTCTTCCTTTTCTGAATCAAATTGTTCTGCCATTTGAAATCCAAGCTTTTCAGCCAAATGGAGTGACGCATGATTATCCGGATGGATAAAACAATGCAGTTCGTTGATGCCAATCTCTTCTTTTGCATATGCAAGAATCGCTTCACATACTTCTGTAGCATAACCTTTATTCTGATATTGTTTTCCAATCAAATAACCAAGCTCCATCAAAACTTCATTACCTATATCCCGATGTTCAATTCCCGCCCGTCCCACTAACGCTCCCGTCTTTCTGTCCCTTACAATCCACATGCCATATCCATAATAATAATACATATACGCAATATAACTGCTCGTATATGCTTCCTCTTTCTGCCGTTCGTACAGCGGTTCCGTATAATCAGTAATCCCTTCTCCGTCATATAGCGCATACAATTCATCCAGGTCTTCCAATGTAATCTCGCGCACCATAGTACGCTCCGTATACAAAATATTCCACGGGGCGCCATTCCTGCGCTTTAAAACACGATCCAAAAACTGTATTCCTATTTCTTCGAACCCAAGCACAATCATATCCGCCGAAACATCGTTCCTGCTCGTTTCCGTTTCATAGCAGACGACCCCCATTCCATAACAGCCGTTCGTATCCCTTTGTCTGTAAGCATAATCTGCCATGTCGTTATCTTCGGTAATAAGCAGCGCCTCTTTTTCTAAAATCCCCAGTTCCACCAAACATGCAGCTGCCCGCTCATATTTCTCTCCGCTGCTATTTCTTTCTGTCTGCTTTTGCATTTGAATCACAGGCACCCCAAAACTTTCCAGTTCGCTCTTTAGCCTGTATTCATCCTCGTCTTTTATTTTAAAAATATCCCAGACAACGGCACGTAACATCAGCTGTGACCGTATCATTTCCTGTTTTTTTGTCAGTTTTTTATTCATATAATAAAACCTCGCTTTTTAGATCTGCTTATATCTGCACATACTATATCATATACGAACCAATATCTTCAAAAAAATATTCATTTCCTCTTTACGATTCCTTTACAATCCATTAAAATAGAAGTAGAATAGAATTTATAATAGCAGAACGATTCACAGAAGGAGAACAGACATGGCACAAAACCCGATAATAACGATTGAAATGGAAAACGGAGATATTCTAAAAGCAGAATTATTCCCTGATATCGCCCCAAATACAGTGAATAATTTTATTAGTTTGATTCAAAAAGGATTTTATGACGGCGTGATTTTTCACCGTGTCATTGAAGGTTTCATGCTTCAGGGCGGAGATCCGCAAGGCACTGGCATGGGTGGACCGGATTATTGCATTAAAGGTGAATTTACACAAAACGGATTTGAAAATAATCTCGCACATGATCCGGGAGTCCTTTCTATGGCCCGCACAATGGCGCCTGATTCTGCAGGTTCCCAATTCTTTATTATGCATAAAAAATCTCCGCATTTAGATGGTCTTTATGCAGCGTTTGGTAAGATTACAGAAGGCATGGACATCGTTGACAAAATCGCCTCTGTTCCTACAGATTCGAATGACCGGCCAATGGAAACACAACGAATGAAAAAAGTAACAGTTGATACTTTTGGCGTTGATTATCCGGCTCCGGAAACTTGCTGACAAATAAATAAAAGGAGGAAAAAATGGCTTATACGAAAATCGATGAGTTCAGTTCTATGCATCTGGATGTACTAAGAGAAATAGGAAATATTGGATCTGGCAATGCGGCTACTGCATTGGCATCCCTGCTGAATACGGTTGTTGATATCGAAGTTCCGGTTATCAGCCTGATTAGCTATGCGAAAGTAGCAGATTATTTAGGCGGAAAAGACACCAAAGCGCTTGGCATGACTGTCGCGCTGGAAGGTGATATCCGCGGCTGTATGCTGGAAGTTGTGCATCTGGATTTTGCAAAAAAACTAATCAACACATTTTATCCAAAAGATATTGCAGACTTGACAAAGATCGACGATATGGATATCTCTGTTGTCCGTGAAATGAGTAATATTACAACTGCAGCATACGTAAACTCTATCGCCGCTATGACACAGCTGTATATCAATATTCAGCCGCCGGACAGTTATTGTGATAATGTCTCTGCTCTTGTGTCTATTCCGGCTGAGAAATTATCCCGCAGCTATGATGAACCTGTTTTGTATATTGACGAAAAGCTCCATATCGGAGATACGGAAATGAACAGCGGCTTAATTCTGGTATTAGATTCCAGATCCATTCAGATTCTTTTCCAAAAACTTGGAATGCCTTATTTATAATATGCTCTTTTACAAAAAGTGCATCAAAAGAAATTCTTTTGACGCACTTTTTATTTCTCCTTATTCTCTAACCCGAAACATGCTAATCAGTCTTTTTAACAACTTAGCCTGCGAACTAAGCTGTTCGCTTGTTGCCGCGCTCTCCTGCGCAGTCGCAGAATTTGTCTGCACAACATGAGAAATCTGACTGATGCGCTCCTGCACCTGTGCAATATGATCTGCCTGCATACGAGATGCGTCTGCAATAATATTCGTTGATTCTACAATCTCACTGACGCCTGAAACTGCTGTTTCCAGCCTGCTGGCCGTTTCACTTACAATCTTAGAGCCATGACCGACCGCAGCGATGGACCGTTCAATTAGCTCTGATGTCGTTTTTGACGCTTCAGCGCTTTGTCCTGCCAGTTCACGGACTTCTTCAGCAACGACTGCAAATCCTTTACCGGATTCTCCTGCTCTGGAGGCTTCCACAGCGGCATTAAGCGCAAGTATATTTGTCTGTGATGCAATCGTTTCTATTGTCTTTATAATCTTACTGATTTCATTCGAACTGTCTTTAATTTCCTGCATCGCCCGGATCATTTCCTGCATTTTATGATTGCTTTCATACAGCTGCCCTCCGACATGATCTACTCTCTGTCTTGCCTGCTGCGCATTGGCCGCCGTCTCCTCTACCTGTTTCGAAATGTTGCGGACAGATTCTTCTAATTCCTCTACCGCGCCCGCCTGTTCTACCGCTCCCTGGCTCAATGCCTGAGAACCAGCCGCCATCTGTCTGGAACCACTGGAAACGTGTTCCGAACTTTCTACAATCTGAGACATTGTACTATTTAATCTGTTTAAAATATCATCTAAAGAATTTTTGATAGAAGTAAAATCACCCACATAATTTTGTGTCGTATTTGTTGAAAGATCTCCTTTTGAGATCGATTCCAGTACAGTTGAAATTTCACCTATGTAGCTTTTTAACCGACGTATTGTATTTTCAAATATTTCCGCTAATATTCCAATCTCATCGTTCGACCTGATATCCGCTTTTAATTCCCGGCCGCTGCCTAATCCAAGACTTCCCTGCTCCATAGTCTGCGCCAGCTGCGTCAGCCTGGACAGCGGACGTGTCACCACCCGATGAATAAATATGGACATAAAAATAATACTTACAATAAGCATACATATCTCGCCTATAATGGAAACTATCACCGTACGATTCAGCTGCGCATATGCATCATGCATCGATATGCCTGCAAATATCAGACCATCTATCTTACCGCTTTCATCCTTTGTCGGTACATAAGAACATACATGCTCAACGCCTAAAATCGAAGCATTGCCTACATAAGACTGCCCCTGTTTCAATACAATTTCAGAAAGCTCCTCAGACAGCTTTGTACCTACCGCGCGTTTACCATCCTGCTGAATCGTCGTATATACGCGCTCGTCTCCATGAAATATCGTAAATTCACAGCCCAGCAGTTCTTTTAATTCATCCAGTACAATCGTTCGGTCTTCAGGCCCTACATAACCATCCAATTCGTATGCAAGCATATTCGTACCGCTCACGCATCGATCACGCAGCATATCAATCGTCAGTTTATAAAACATAGAGATACAGATACTAACCACAACCGAAATGCTAAGTATCAGCAAACACCCTACAACCAAATTCACTTTATTCCCAAGATGCCTTGTTCTTTTTTTGTTTTTCATTTTCTTCGCCTCAGTATTTGTTTTTTGTTCCCGTTTCCGATATATCATACACAAAAGGACAGATAAGCTATTTCTTTATCTGCCCTCCCATATTTTATTCAATACATAACCATTTCCGGTACTTTCCTGTTACTACCATTCATCTGCAGATTCATCATCAACAACTGCCGCCACCGTACCAGCTACTGAAGCTGACACTGTAACCACTACAGTTATAATGACGAGCAGCAAGATCAATGCCAAAAACACGATAATTCCCATGCTCTCATCCTCCAATGCTTTTTCATTTCCAATTACGGTTTTTTTACTACCTTTGCTTTTCTGCTCATTCCACCATCCAAAAGTAACGAACGATAAGAAGCGATGAGTCCCCTTGTTGGCACATATACTTTTAACGATGTCTTTAACTTTTTCAATGCATAGTTGCTGACATTTACAAGACTCTTGGAATTAATGACTATTTTTTCAAGTTTCGGACAATTATAAAAAGCATAATGCTCAATCGAACGCAGTTTTGTGCCAAGCGTAATTTTTTTCAAAAACTGGTTACCGCGAAATGCATTCGCATTAATACATGTAACCGAATACGTACGACCGCCATATGAAATAGTATTTGGAACTGTAACATTTGTTACGGATTCATCTACAAGACTCATAACACGGACTCGTTTATCTGTAATACTTGAGATCTTATACACAATATTGCCAACTGTAATCTGATCTCCCTTTTTCTGTCCGGACTGTTCCGGCTGGTCTGTTTCATCGGTCAAAGATACAAGCCATACTGCATCAACGGTCAAGTCTGAATTCACTCTTTTATAATTTTCCGTCGACCAGGTCAGTCTGTAGCCCTTTTTTCTCCAATTTGGCGTTGAAGCTTCTGTGCCTTCTTCTACACCGGTAACTACCGATTCTTTATTATCCGACGGATCGCGAAACGTTACCGTATACAACTTTTTCCATACGGTATTAATGGTTCTGTTAGAAGTAATGACTGTACCGGAATTAAAATCATCTGTCCAGCGCAGCACATATCCGGCGCGTTCCCAGCCTACCGGCGGATCTACCGTCTCGCCGCTCATAACTTTTTTCTCAATCGTCTGCCTTGTTTCGGTATTATAAAACTTTACCGTACATTCCACACTCCGTGTAATATTGTTCGTAATCGCATATCGCTCGGCCGTACTTCCTCCTGAACAGATAATGCATAATCCGCTGCTGCAGTTTCGAAATACCTCTGCTCCGATACTGGTGACAGAATTGGGAATCGTTACATTTCCAAGTCCGCTGCAGTCATAAAACGCTTTATCACCAATCGAACGCACCGTATCGGGAATCGTAATAGAAGAAAGTCCCCGGCATCCGTAAAAAGCTTCATTACGAATCTGCGTCACATTTTCTGCAAATTCTGTCAAAATGCCAACCTGCGTACCGGACGGACAAAGCAGCAATACGTTACTGTTATTGCTCTCTCTATAATATAATATCCCATTGTGTACAAAATATAACGGATTATCCGTAACCTTTACTCCACCGGTCAATCCATCCAAAGACTCACAGTTTGCAAACGCACCGCCTTCCATCCATGTAACAGTCGGGCCGATTTCCACACTGTTTAAACTATTGCAGTTCATAAACGCTTCATTCTGAACTGTCTGCACACCGCCGCTTCCCTGTCTTTTATCGCCAAGTCTGATTCCTGTCAGCGAACTGCATCCATAAAACGCACGATATTCAATCTCTTCTGCGGCCACATATCCGGTAGCCGGATCGCTTCCATCATCTGCCGTAGTCTGTATAGACGCCAGACCCGTACAGTTGGCAAATGCTTCCTGCCCGATGTAAGTGATGGAATCCGGCAATATCAATGTCTGCAAAGACGTACATCCATGAAACGCCCTGCGCAGAATACCTTTTACTCTGACCTGTTCAATCGGCGAATCTTCATCTTTTTGATAGTTAATGGTAGCAGGTATATCTAACGTGCCATTCTCTATCGCCCGCGGATTATAGCTCTCAACATTTGCATAATATCCATCGTTATCACCGGTAAACGTATACGTAAGGAAACTGTCCTGTGGCGTATAACGTCCCTGCGGGACATCTACCGCAAACGTTTTCCCTGTCTGCAGCAGCAGACAGATCATAAACGTCATAACAAATATCATTCCGGTTCGGCAGAATTTCATATTTTTTTTATTTAACATCTTACTACCCTCCAATCTCTACAGTCGCTTCATTGACGGCTTTTTCACGCCGGAACTTTTCAACAGCGCCCTGTACCTGTCCAATTGTGAATTGTAAGTGTAAAATTTTGCATTTGCATGGATCTTGCTGAACGCCTTGTTATTAATTTTTGTAATCGTTTTGCTCTTTAGCTTAATCTTCTTTAATTTTTTACAGTTATAAAACGCTTTTGCGCTGATGCTCTTCATATTTTTGTTAATGACTACACTGGTGATACTCTTATTTCCTTTGAGCGCATTATTCGTGATTAATGTCACACGATAGCGAACCCCGCCGGCTGATACCGTTTCCGGTATGCTCACACTGCTGACGTTCGCATTGACCAGACCGACAAATTTGACTGTCGGATTCCCCGGATTGGAAGAGCTAACCTTATAAAGATTATTTCCTTTTGTAATATCCGCACCTTTTTCTGCAGGTCTGGTTGCATCCGCGCCGATCGTAGCGCCCGATGCCTTATTGCGCCAAATGGCATGAACCGTAAAATCCTCTGTTACAATATCCGTCAGATCTTTATCCCATGAAAGTGTATAGCCGGCCATTGCCCAGGCAGGAGGCGTCACATACTTTCCTTCGTCTACCTGCATCACTTCGGAACGATTATTGAAATTATCCACAAAAGTGACATTAAACAATTTGTCCCATACCTGATGAACTCTTGTATCCTGTTTAATCGCCGTATAGCTTCCGCTCCAGCTCATTCGGTATCCCGGACGTCCGTCTACATTCGGCGGCGCTGCATCCTTGCCTTCCACAACTTCCTGTGTGGAAATCAGATTCGTATAAGTAGAGTTTGTATAAAAGCTTACTGTATACGTACGCTCTGCCGTAAGCCCATTTGCTGACGCATACGTAGCTGCCTGTGAACCGTTGTGACATAATACCGTCACCTTTGTCCCTGTAAATACACCGCTCCCAATAGATGTCGTACGCATCGGGATCGTAATCTGGTGCAGAGCCTCACAATTGGCAAATGCCTGATCGCCGATTGTCGTAACATTCCCCGGCACAACAAAATCAAATAAAGACTTGCAGCCCTGGAAAGCGCGGTTTCCAATAATTTTCATATCATTCGTCATATCGACTTTTTTTAATTTTTCACACCCCTGAAAGGTACCCGGGTTAATGGTTGTCACACCCGCAGGAAGCGCAATCTCTTCCAGTGCGCTGTCACCGCGAAACGCTTCGGCGCCAAGCTCTGTCAAACCTACCGGCAGCAGGACATTTTTGAGCTTTTTGCTTTCTGCAAACGCATGATCGCCGATTTTCTTTACCGTCTCAGGAATCGTAATTGTCTCAAGCGTCGGAGAACCCCAGAAAGCCCCTTCTGCAATTTCTGTCAGAGTAAAAGAAACCGCATCCGGCACTTTATATTCTGCAGCCGTATTCGCAAGCGGATACTGTACCAGTGTGTACAGTCCGGTTCCTGCTCCTGCCGTATAATAATACAATGCGTTGTCAATAATCTTATATCTTTGATTGCCGTCGCCGACTTTCATGCTGTTTAGCGCCACACAGTCTGCAAATACATATTTGCCTATCGAATTGGTTGTAGACGCAATCTCCACTGTCGTCAGATCATGACAGGCGAAAAACGCACGATCTCCGATTGTACGTATGCCAAATACTTTTCCGTCTTTATTCGTACCGCCTGACATCGTTACTTTTTGAATCCCAAGATTGCCGCTGAACGCATTTTCTGCAATTGCGGTAACATCGTAATCTGTCGTCGTTGTATCGGGCTGCTGTGCCCCGCCGGCATTTCCTCCGGAAGAAGTCGAACGTGTTACCGAAATTTTAGTTGGAATTGCTAACTCCTTCATTCCTCCGTTGTACCCGGTAATCGTTGCTTCCTTGCCTGTGATACGAAACGTAAAACCTCCCGCCGTCGTCCTGCCGTCCGTAGAAGTATCTGACACCTCGGTGGCCGTACTCTGCGGGGCAGCCATAACAAACTGTGCTTGTTCATATGGTATCGTAACAGCTGATGTAAGCGTTACTGCTGCTGCAAGCGCTGCTGCCCATATTCTTCGTCTCATTTGAATCCCCCTGTGCTCTGCTGTTTTCATTTTAATTTCCAAAATCATCTAATCATAAATCCGATATATACTGACTATAGGAAATTATATACTATCTGACCATAATCTTCAATAAAAAATAAATGGAAATTTATGGCATTTCTTAAAGCATATAATCAATTGTGTTTCCTACCATACCTTGCACTGCCTGCTGTGCAGACTGCATCTTCATACTGTCTGCCAAAAGCCCCTCTGCCGTCGTCTGCGTATTGTTATCCGCACCGCTTTTTTTCGTCTGCGCACTCTGTTTCGGTATGTTCAGATTGTTTCTAAGAAACATCCGCTGCGTGAGCTTCATCTGCTTTTCTGTCATTTTTGCATACTCTGCGTCTTTGGAAAATAACTGGCCCACATCGTATCTGCTTGTATCCTGCAGGTCTTTTTTCTTAAGCTTTAATTTCCCGCTGCTTTGAATCGTAATGCCAATGTCTTCCAGCTCACTTGCATGTTCCTTTGTCAGCTTTTTCATTTTAGACATATAACGATTCACATCATCGTCATTCATCCCTTTTGCTGAATCGATATAGTTGTTATACGTATCCACAAACGCCTGCACCTTATTCATCAGCTCGGTGCCTTCACCTTCGTCATAGTCATAGTCGTTCAATTCTTTCACAGCCCGCCTTACAGCATTCATATCTGCCGAAAACAGACTGTGCGCCGGCTGCCCGCTGCGCCCGTTTACCGTTGCTCCATAAGAATTTCCCTTGTATAACTGTCTCATATAACCAGAAACTGTCAGACTCATATGCATTTCCTCCTCATTTCATTTCTATTAGGATCAATCACCTTATTTGTTTTCATTGCATAGCAGTTCAGAACGTAACGAAAACTGTTACATGATTTCCTGCATTTTTATACATACTTTCCTGATTAGTATATATTTCGTCCATTTCTTATATTTTCATAAGAGTATTGTGACATTTTAACATTAGAATCACATGAAAATGCAATATTCGCTGCGCCTTTCTTAAAAATCTTTCCGGAAAACCTTTCTTTGGAACCCTTATTCCATTACACCCTAAAGTACTTTAGATAAAAATTCCTGTGTCCTGGCGTGTTTTGGATGGTCAAACACCTGTTGGGGCGTTCCCTGCTCCAAAATATGTCCTTCGTCCACGAAGAATATCCTTGTGGCGACTTCTCTGGCAAAACCCATTTCATGCGTCACAACAGCCATCGTCATCCCTTCATCTGCCAATCCTTTCATAACTTCCAGCACTTCTCCGACCATTTCCGGATCCAAAGCAGAAGTAGGCTCGTCAAACAGCATCATTTTCGGTTTTAACGCCAGGGAACGTACAATCGCAATCCTTTGCTTTTGTCCGCCGGACAACTGCCCCGGATATGCATCTGCTTTTTCCTGCAAATTGACAACTTTAAGCAAACGAAGCGCCTCCTCCTTTGCCTCTTCTTTGCTCATAAGCTTTAGCTGAACCGGCGCCAGCGTAATATTGTCCATAATCGACAGATGCGGAAACAGATTAAAATGCTGAAAAACCATCCCCATCTGCTGGCGTATTTTATTAATATCCACACCTTTTCCCATAATATCAGTTCCGTCAAAGATAATCTGTCCGCTCGTAGGCTGCTCCAGCAGGTTCAGGCAGCGCAGAAACGTTGATTTACCGGAACCGGACGGTCCGATAATGGCAATCTTTTCCCCGGCATTGATATTTTCCGTAATATCATCCAGTACAAGATGACCTCCAAATTTTTTCGTAAGATTTTTAACGGCGATCACTTTCCCGAAGTCTCCTTTCTACAATTCCCATAATCCACGTAAAGAACATTACGACCGCAAGATAAACAACTGCGGCTGCAAGCAATGGAATCAGCTGCTCATAAGTCGCACCGGCGACGATTTCCGCTCCTCTGGTCAGATCATTCAAGCCGATGTATCCACTGATAGACGTTTCTTTTAAAAGTGTAATGATCTCATTGATTAATGCAGGCAGTGCGTTTTTAAATGCCTGCGGCAAAATAATCTTGCGCATCGTCACCGTATAACTCAGTCCCAACGAACGTCCGGCTTCCATCTGCCCCTGATCGATGGACATAATTCCGGAACGGAAAATCTCCGCCAAATATGCTCCCGAATTAATGCCAAACGCAATCGTTGCCGCCATAACCTTGCTTTCCAGATTTTGCAAAAAGAAAAAGTAAAATAATAACAGCTGTACAAGTGTAGGCGTTCCACGAATCACAGTCAAATACAGCCTGGCAACCGTATTCAGCAGCCAGAATACGGTTCTGGCCGGCAAGCTTAACTCCTCCTGCTTGATCTGATCGTGAGACGAACGGATAATCGAGACAACAATACCGATTACAAGTCCCAGCAAAAGCGCTCCTGCCGTTACCTGCAGCGTAATAAGCAGACCATCGGTAAAGTAACGCCAGCGGTCATCCGTAATAAAAAATTTATCTATGATTTCCTTCAAATATTCCATCCGGCTCTTTGCTCCTTCTTCCTAATTTGTAAAAGTTTCGTAATCGCTCCATTTACAAAAACCAGAAAAAGAGGGCGGTAAAAATGCCCTCTGTTTCGATCCCTTTATTCTGATACAATATACTTGTCAATAATGGACTGAATCGTTCC
The DNA here is from genome assembly GCA_910584595.1 of uncultured Eubacterium sp. Taxonomy (GTDB): domain Bacteria; phylum Bacillota; class Clostridia; order Lachnospirales; family Lachnospiraceae; genus Eubacterium_J. The sequence goes on along the minus strand of CAJUBQ010000032.1, from coordinate 19,069 downwards.
GTCCTCTTTCAGCTCAGCCAATGCGCCATTCACAGCCTGTACCAATGCATCATTTCCTTTTGCGATCGCTGCAGCATAATCTTCCACTGCATACTCTGTCTCCAAAATTTTTAGTCCATCCGTACTCTTTACAAATGAAATCGCAGGCTGGTTATCAATAATGACTGCATCTACTTTTCCCTGCTTCAAAGCCATAACCGCATCCGCGCCTTTGTTATATGCTTCTACATTTTCTTCGCCAAAATCATCTTTTGCATAAATATCACCGGTTGTCGCAAGCTGCACACCAATCTTTTTTCCGGTCAGATCATCAATGCTTTGAATGGAAGAATCCTCCGGAACTATAACAGCCTGAATGCCTGTCGCATAGGAATCTGAAAAATCAACCGCTTCCTTACGTTCATCTGTAACCGTCATGCCTGCCAAACCAATGTCTGCTTTCCCCTGGGTAACTGCAATAATAATAGAATTAAATTCCATATCCTCAATCTTTAACTCCAGACCGAGCTTATTTGCAACTGCTTTTGCAATCTCTGCATCAATACCGATAATTTCACTGCCTTCATAGTACTCATACGGTGGAAATGTGGCATTGGTAGCCATCGTCAGTACGCCTTCTTTTACAGTCTTAATCTCTGATGCAGAACGATCCGCATCACCATCTGTCTGTGTGTCTGCTGACGCATCATCTTCTGTTTTTGTGTCTGCTGCGCTGTCATCTGCCTGTGTGTCTGCTGATGCATCATCTGCCTGTGTAATCTGTGCATTTACATCCGTATTTGACGACGCATTGCCGTCATCGGCAGCGCTGCCGCATCCAATCAGCATCGCTGCAGTTAACGTACATGTTACTAATGCTGCTATTATTTTTTTCATTTTATCCTCCTTTTGCGGTCTGTCCGCACCAATATCTTTGCCATTATACCTAAAAACCGAAAAAAATGCAATCATAAATCTGCAAAACCAATGACTTTGTCATCGAAATATGTTAAAATAAAGAAAAACAGAGCCAAATAATGACAGGAGGAAAAAGAAACATGGGGGCAATATATTTAGACGTAAACAAATGTGTCGGCTGCAACGCTTGTGTCAGAGCCTGCCCCGTAGCCGATGCAAATGTCGCCAAAACAGATGAGCAAGGCCGGCTGACCATCCGGATAGATGAAAGCAAATGCATCAAATGCGGCGCCTGCATTCATGCATGTTCTCATCATGCCCGGACTTATGGCGACGATATTGACGAATTTCTAAAAGACCTCAAATCCGGCAAAGAAATTGTACTGATCGCTGCTCCGTCAATAAAAATCGGTTTTGACGGAAACTGGCGCCATGCACTCCAATGGTTCCGAAACCAGGGCGTCAAAAAAATATACGACGTATCTTTCGGAGCAGATATTTGTACGTGGGCACACATTCGCTACCTGGAACAAAACCCGCAGGCAAAAGTAATATCCCAGCCCTGTCCGGCCGTTGTAAATTATATACTAAAGCACAAGCCGGATCTCATTCCAAGCTTATCCCCAATCCACAGTCCGATGCTTTGCCTGGGCATTTATCTTCGAAATGTCGTTGGTTACCGTGGAAAAATCGCAGCGATCTCCCCATGCATCGCAAAAGCAGATGAATTTCGTGAGACAAAAATTATTGACTACAATGTGACGATGGAACATCTGCGCGATTATTTCAAAGAAAACAATGTAGACCTGCCGAAAGTTAAGGTATACAGTGAATTTGAATTTGACGGATCTGTCGGGCTGGAAGGCGCGATTTATCCAAGGCCCGGCGGACTTATGAAAAATCTGCTGCTGCATCAGCCGGACCTGCAGGTCATTACATCCGAAGGAACGGAACGGCTGTACGAAGATTTAGAGCTCTATCAAAAGCAGAAAAGAAGCGACCTGCCAACCGTCTTTGACGTATTAAACTGTAAAGACGGCTGCAACGGCGGTCCCGCCACCGGCGTAGATTATCATTGTTTCGCTATGAACAACATCATGTATGACGTTGAACAATATGCCAAAAATGTAAGACGCAAAGCAAAAACAAAAAAAGGACATGACCTTCAGTTCGAAGAGTTTGACAAAACACTTCAGTTAAATGACTACATACGCACTTACCATTCGCAGAGCAGCAAAAACATGCAAGTTACCGAAGCCGACATTGAACGAATATTTAAATCTCTCGGAAAAGAAACGGAAGCACAAAAACATTTTGACTGCCATGCATGTGGATTCCCTACCTGCCGGGATATGGCCATCGCCCTGGCAAAAGGCATCAATGAAAAAGAAAATTGCCACCAATACATGCTGCACTCTATGAAAGAAGAGCGCCTAAAGGTAGAAAACGTCAATCGCAAAGTCTATGAAATGAACGAAGAGCTCATGCAGATCTTCCAGCAGTTAAGCGACCGTATCCAGAGCGTAAAAGACGAAGCATACGCGATCCGCGACTGCGGCCTGCATACGACAGACAAGATGAATATACTTACCGACCAGATGAACCGTCTGGCCAACTTAAACGAAGGGATTAAAGATTCTGCCGAACATATTAACAACAGTATCGAAAGCTACAACATTATGACAAGAGACGTTGAAAAGATTGCCGGACAGATTAACCTGCTTTCGTTAAACGCTGCGATCGAAGCTGCCAGAGCCGGAGAAGCCGGACGCGGATTTGCAGTCGTGGCTACAAATATCCGTCAGCTGTCTGAAAGCTCCAAGCTGTCTGTTGCATCTGCAAAAACAAATGATGAGTCCATTAAGCTTTCGATCGGTGAAATCGGCAATGTACTGGACAAGTTCAATGATACCATTACAGAACTGCTTGCTTCTGTTCAAAATGCAATTGCAGATGTAAACCAGACTTCCGAAAACGGACGTCTGATTCAGGAATCGATGGACGCCGTTACACAAATGGCCGAAAATGTCAGAAATGTTATTCAGGAAACGAATGCTATTCTGAATTAATACAAGCTGCAAAGTGTTTCGCAGATACTTTTTTAAAAAATCTTTCTTTCATGAGAAACCTTTGATATCATATAAGAAATCCCCTGGCAATCCTGGCCGGGGGATTTCTTAGCAAAACTGTTCATCAACTTATTTTAAATATTTCTGGAACGTCCGCATACACTCCCGAATATCCAGCGGTTTCGTCAGGTGGTCATTCATCCCGCTCTCAAAGCAGCGCTGTGCATCGTCCGCAAAAGCGTCAGCCGTCATCGCTATAATCGGAAGATCTTTGTCCGGACGGTCAAGCGCCCGAATCGCCCTGGTAGCATCGTAGCCGTTCATAACAGGCATCCGCACATCCATCAGCACTGCATCGTAAAATCCAATTTCTGATTTTACAAACTTATCCACGCAGTCCTGTCCGTTAACTGCCCATTCCAGCTGCAGTCCAACCGATGAAAAAATTTCATTAGCAATTTCCCAGTTAATATCAATATCTTCGGCAAGAAGAATGTGTTTTCCGGTAAAGTCAACGTCTTCCTCATCATCAGTCGTTCCGACCTTTTCGCCATCTACATACTGCTTCAGACGGGTGAACAGCGTAGATTTAAATAACGGCTTGGAAATAAATCCTTCTATATCGGCATCTAATGTCTGGTCTTCCAAGTCGCTCCAATCGTAAGCAGAGATTAAAAAGATTGGCACATTCCTTCCTACTCTGTTATGAATTTCCCGAATCGTTTCTATGCCATCCATATTCGGCATCTTCCAGTCTACCAGCACAAAATGATAGTCTTCCCGTTTCTTATGGCGTTCTTCGATCATATTCACTGCCTGCATGCCATCCATTGTCCAGTCTGCATGTACGCCAAGCGCTTCCAGATTTGCAACCGCGCTCATACAAAGCATCTCATTATCATCTACAACCAGCACATTCCACGGCGGCAAAATCATCTCTTCTTCGGTATGATCTGCTCGCTTAAAATCTACGATGACATGAAAGCAGCTTCCCTCTCCTTGCTTACTGCGCACTTCTATTCTGCCGCCCATCAGCGTTACGATGCTTTTTGTAATTGACGTGCCCAAGCCTGTCCCGACAATTTTTTGTACTTTTTCATTTTCTTCTTCTCTCGCAAAAGTTTCAAAAATCTTCTTCTGAAACTCTTCTGACATACCGATGCCCGTATCTTCCACCATAAAATGGGTACATACATAATCTTCCCCTTTTTCAGACGATTCCTGCCACAAATGCACATCAATTCTTCCCTCTTCCGGGGTAAACTTCACCGCATTGGACAAAAGATTCAAAAGCACCTGATTTAACCGCACAGCGTCACTATATACATTTTCCGAACAAATATCCCGAATAAAAATATCAAAATACTGATTGTGCTCTTTTACCTGCGGCTGCATAATATTAACAATATCATCCATAGCCTCTCGTAACGACATCTGGCTGATATTCAATGTCATCTTCCCGCTTTCGATCTTAGACATATCCAATACATCATTAATCAGCCCAAGCAAATGCTTGCTGGATAAACGCACTTTTTTCAGACAGTCTTCCACACGTATGGCATCCTGTACATTGCGAAGCGCTATTTCTGTCATACCGATAATCGCATTCATAGGAGTTCGGATATCATGACTCATACTGGATAGAAATTCACTTTTAGCCATATTGGCCCGTACTGCAGATCTTTCTTTTTTATCAAGCTCCTTCATCTGCTGCATGGACAGCTTGTAATACATAATAAAAATAACAAGCATCGTTAACAGTATCATCATTGCGGAACTTATCATAATCATAATCCGAATCGAATCCAGATTGCTTAATCTGTCATTTAGCACTCCGCTTGGCATCACAGCGACAAGATACCAATCCACATTTTTTGAAATCGGTGTACAGCATAAAAACCGATGTTCTCCTCCTACCGAAATAACTGCAGAATACCGCCCGTCACCATTTAAAGCTTCCCGCAGTTCCTCTACAAAATCTTCCGCCGTCTTATTGTTGATCTCCTCAAACAGCGCCCGCATCCGATTGAAGTAACTGTCCCTGTATGCATCGTTGCTTCGAATTACAAATGAACCATCTTTTGCGATAACATGAGAATATACTCTTGCATCTTTTTCATCCAAAAAAAGCGCTTCTTTTAAATAATCCATCGGTACGCCGCCAATCAAAGCCCTGCTGACACTGCCGTCTTCCAGCAGATACTGCATTTGCTTTGCCAGCATTAAATATTTATTTTTATCCCGGTCTTCCGCGACTGCAATCCCGCTGCCATTTTCTTCCACACTTTTCAGCATATTGTCATAGTCAGATATCTGCAGAGCATCTCCAATAATGCGTTCCTTTTCTCCATCCTCAGAATACAGCCCCATATAAGTAAAATCACGTACTTGCGTACTGAATTTTATTTCCTCAATCAGCTCGTCATAAGTCATATGTTTGGGATTGGTCCGTTTAATAATCCCATTTACCTGTTCCAGCCGCAAATCTGTAATAGACGAAAACTTTTGCTGTATTTGAAAACTGACTTCTTCCATATAGATGCCACTAATATCTTCTATCGAATTTTCAGTCTGCTTTTGCATATACAAAATTGCCCAGGTAAACACTACAAGACAAACAATCAATACACTGACGATACTAACCGCAAAAAATCTTTTTATCTTTTTATTTAACATTGTACCCATATTTTTATTTCCCTGCCCTTTTGCTGCTTACTGACTAACCTCTATACAATCACGCGATTTCTGCCCCGCTGTTTGCCAAGATACAATTTTTCATCCGCACTGCGGATCACTTTTTCATAATTACTGTCCGCAAGACCACCCGCAATCCCGGACGTAATGGTAATACGTATATGACATCCTGCCGCCTGAATCACTAACGACTCTACTTCCTGCCGCAGCTGCTCCATTTTTGTATAAACTGTTTCCTGTGTATTATCCGGAAAATATAAAATAAACTCCTCCCCGCCCCAGCGTACAGCCAGATTTTTAGCGCCCGCTGTATCCTGCAGACAAGAAGCCACTTTCATTAATACTTTATCCCCGGCTTCATGTCCGTAAGTATCATTTACTTTTTTAAAAAAATCAATATCTACCATTGCAATCACATAATCGGTACGCTCCCCATATGGAATCTCTTCTATATAACGTTCTAAAAACCGTCGGTTGTAAAGTCTTGTCAGCGCATCGTGGTTATTGCTGTATTCCAATGACTTCCATACCTTTTCGGTTTCCCTTGAATAGATAAATGTAGCTGCAAGTACAATCGTTGCTGTAATTCCAATATTAACCAAATAAAACGGCGTACGAAACGGAGCTGCAGCTTTTTGAATTCCCGGAAAGCTAATTTGAAAAATCAAAATGCTGCCTTCCAAAAGTATCGCTGTTACAATACCAATAATCTGAAAAAGAAACCGCTTGTTGCCATAAGACGGAACCAAATAAAACACAGCGGCAGCCATTCCCACAATATATAGAAAAAAACCATAATCCGGTCCCAGTGCAAGCTCACTCAATACGGAAAAAAGCAAAATTTCAAAATAAGTATAAACCATACTTCGCTCAGACGTGTCTTTTTTCAGAAATAACAGATCAAAATAAAATGCACTGCTGAACATATTCAGCGTTGACAGCTGCCAGATATCTAATATATGGAAAGTAATTGTATAAAGTCCGTGAATAACAAGACAGACGGTCAGAAAAACTACATTGCTGTTTTTTGTAAACCAGTCGATAATTTTCTGTAATTTTTTGTTTTTTTTCATGTTTAATTCGTTCATTTGTTCTTCCAATCTATGTATGAATGCACCAAAATTTTCTTTGTTTTGTAGTCTAATTTGTCACTTTAAATAACTAATATTAAATTCCTGCTCCTGTTCGTATTATAATCTATTTTTTGTTGAGATGCAATATTGTATTGTTTTTTCGGAAGAACAGTTATATCCAACAGGTTACTTTGAGCGCCGCAGGTGTAAAACAATGTCATTTACCTAACGGATTCCCGATCGTCTCTGCACCTGGCGGAATAGATTTACCGGCCAGAACAACTAATAAACCGCATGACAGAAATAAATTCTATTTCCATCATGCGGCCTGCCGTTTTTTTACATCGCGTTTATTTTGTCATGATAAACGAACATGTTATTCATCGGTTTATAATGTCATACAAGAAATTATCAGTTTATGTCTTCTGTTTTTCAAAGCCACTTGTTAAGACTTATCAATGGGATTGCAGCATCAAACTATGCCTTATTTGATACTGATTCATTTACAGTCATTTACAAATAACAATTGTCCACTGCTATACAGTGGTAAATTAATGAGTTACAAATTACCTTTGTCCACTACCATATAGTGGCACATAAAAAATTGGTATCTTACGCTTGCCAATCTTGAAAATAACAATTTTATAATCGTTTAATTCATAGTATGGCTTGCATTTCTGCTGCATAAGATTTCGGTACTTCTTATTTATTGTCATATACGAAGTACCCTGTTGCATGGAGCACTGTGCCATCTGTGTGATCGTTTTGAACAAACACACGATAACTGGTCGATTCAGGAATGTTGAAGTTGTGCGCCAACGCACCTGTTCCTCTTACATAATATGCATTTCCCTGATGATCCATAATGCCCATGTAATAAACTTTGTTTCCCGGCGTCACATTCGTACATACATTCATCTTCTGAGTTGTCTTTAATGAGAATGGACCACTCACATACCTTGTATTTGGCTCTACTTGCCAATCAAAGCTATAATGTACTCCTGCAGCCATAGCAACGATGTCTTGATCGGGAGTAGAAACAACCTGCAGCCCTTCACGATTCAGGTCGTCAATTTTGCAGTGATATTCTACCATGCCGTCCTCTGCTACAACCGCTCTTCCAACTGCTGTTTCATCTACCGCATTTGTAAAATTCTCTGTCTTTTGATACACAACATTATGTAAATCAGCTACGGTCATTCCTGACGCATATGCTGTAGTTGCCGACGCGAATACAAATACTGCTGCCAAAGCTGCTGTTACAATTTTACTTGCTGATTTCATTTTCTGATACTTTTTCATGAAATCTACTCTCCTATCAATCATTTTTTTACTTTTGCTTAAAGTCGAGACAAAAATGTTATCGACTTGTTTTTTTCTGCCATCGGGAATCAGATAAACAATATGCATAAAATATGATTTTGCATGATGAATACTGTCAGATGCTTCCAATGCTGATACATCAGCCATATATTCGCTCCAAAGATTAATCATCCGAAACAAATAATAAACAGCCGGATTAAAGCAATGTATGATAACTACTAAAGTAATTAATGCTTTGTATCTCAGATCATTGTGCTTAAAATGTGATAACTCGTGAAAAAAGATTACTTCCAATTCTTCTTCGGTATAATCACGTTCCGGCAAAATCACCTGTGGATGTATCCAGCCTGAAATACATGGCGTATCTATCACCACATTCCGATTCAACAGAATGGAATCCGGTTGTATATCCAGTTTTTCGCAAACTCTTTCGTATATTCGGACGATAACTTCATCGTCTTCCGGAATATTGTCCGCTAACTTTCTATTCCAATACAGGCGGCTCATCACAAAATAGAAGCCAAGAGCTATAGCTGCTACGAACCAGATTACAGAAAAGACACTTAAAAATACTGTCCATTCATTGGTACGTAAAAACAAAAGCTTCCATATTTGCGACTGCCCTCGAAGCCACCCGCGATATCGAATCATTACCGCTAAATACCCGATCGGCAACAAAAACATAATACTGATCCAATGTAACGTAAAATAGATCAGTTTTGCATTTATAAACATGAAAAAGCTCCGCAACAGCCACCAGGCCAGAATCAACAAGGCGCTTGTTACGGAGCTTATGAGTACTGCAAAAAACAGCTGATTAATCAAGTTCATTGATTTTCTTCTTTAGTTCTTCACACTCAAGTTCACTCAGCAGATCTTTTTTCTCAAATAATCCGCATACAAATGCACACATGTTGCCATCGTTCCAAAACTGAACATAATCTAATAATACATCGTCTTTGTATTCTTCTTTATCAACTAATGGCTGATAATAGAAGCATCTTCCTTTCCGATACATTTTCAGATAGTCTTTTTTAACAAGTCTTGCAAGGAATGTGGAAACTGTTTGAGTCTTCCAGTTTTTTCCATGCTGTGTATTAACCATTTCTGTAATTTCCTGCATGGACAACTCATGTGGACTATCCCACACACATTTCATTACAACTTTTTCACATTCCGTAATTTCCTTTGCTCTCATCTTCCATCCTTTCTCAACTTACAGCACTGTGTAGTATACTACACATGCTCGTTGCTTTCAATAATTATTCATGGTTTTATTGTTGAGTCGCATATGCGCAATAAACAAAGTTTAAAATATATAATCGATTACATGTCTCTAAGTATAGCGGAAAAAAGCACAGAAAACAAGATGTTTTTTCTGTTTAATTTCTTTCCGCTTTTTTATCCGGCCCACTTCGGTCAACTAAACTACATATGTTTTAACTTCTTTTGTATCCCAAAAAATACAATTTAAATCCGATAATTTCTAGTTAAATCAACTGTTCGCGGTAGTTTGGATTTTTTTCCAGTGTCATTTTTTCAAAAAAACAAGCATTTTTTATGCGGCAAATCATCCGCATTTTTTTATGCAATTTGCACAAAAATCGTCCGTTTGCAGCGCAAAATTTCTACTTGTCTCATCCTTGCGGCAAGCGTTCATTCGCCTGATATTCATGTATTGTTCCGTCCATTTACAGACCGGTCTGATTGTCTCTATTCCACTATGATAGAGCATCCGTCAAAAATTCCAACCGGTATGTCGCTGCCAAAATTGTACTGCCTGACACTATCTGCTTCAAATCCATAAACCATGACCTTTTTGTCCTCCGGATCTACAATCCAATATTCTCTCACGTTGGCCGTACTGTATTTTATCATTTTTTTAATATAGTCTCTTGGTCTGCTGCTTGGCGACACAATTTCTATCACCCAATCGGGCGCACCATGACAGCCTTTTTCATCAAGTTTGGAACTATCACAAATGACAGAAATATCCGGCTCTAAATAATTTGTATCATCGTCATCGTTTAAAAATACGGCAAAAGGAGCAGACAATACCTGACAGTTTCCATTCTTCCTTTTGATATAAGACTTAATATTATAATATAACTCCCCACTGATTCTTTGATGTGTATAGCCAGGCGGAGCCATATCATAAATCTGTCCGTCTATCAGCTCTGCCCGTTTTCCATCCGGTAATGCATAGATGTCTTTTATTGTATAAATTTTTTCTTCCTGCAGCGCAGTTTCGATACAATCACCTTCTTTCAAGTAAAACGACTCCCTGTCGTTTTATTTTCGGATAAAAAAAGTTTCCGCTTCCTTTGAATCATTTCATTTATTTTTTCCATATAGAGCGCTACATCCTTTACATTTTCACATCGCTCTATCTGCCCGTCCGAATGTACCCTTTTTGTAATTGCTCCTGCCCCAAGCGCTATGACAGACTGTATCTCCTCCATAATCAAAACATTATAAATACCGGCTTTTCCATCTTTTGCATATCCTACATTTTCAAAATTGCCGGCCATATTTTTTTGCCTGTATAAATAATATGGCTCCATTCCCATATTTGCGCACACCTCCGCTGCGGCGTCCAAATGCTTTTGCGTATTGACCATTTTAAGCCCCGCATAATCCTCCTTGAACATCTGCAGCCTTGCGGCGCGTTTCAGGGCAAGCGAATGTACCGTGACGCTATCCGGATCCAGCTCTTTGACCATAGCAAGCGTATGTCTTACATCATCGAACGTTTCTTCCGGCAGCCCCATAATCAAATCCATATTAATATTGTCAAATCCCATATTTCTTGCAAGCTGAAAGCTATCTGTCGTCTGTTCCACGGTGTGCTGCCTTCCGATCAGGTTCAAAGTCTCCTGTTTCATTGTCTGCGGATTAATGGAAATTCTTGAAATTCCATGTTTCCGCAGCGCCTCCAGCTTTTCCCTGTTAATGCTGTCCGGTCTTCCGGCCTCTACCGTGAATTCCAGCAGACGAGACAGATCAAACTTATGCTCAAGCGCTGACAGAAGCCGTTCCAGCTGCACCGGTTCTAATGTTGTCGGCGTCCCGCCGCCTATGTATATGGTATTTACATACTTATCTGAAAACAGCTGCGCCATTTCATCCATTTCTTTTTCAAGCGCATCCAGATATTGATCCACCCGTTTTTTCCATTTGGATATCGGAAAAGAAGTAAAGGAACAATACAGACAAGTACTTGGGCAAAACGGAATGCCAATATAAAGGCTGTATCCGTTTTTCACATCCAGCTTATGAAGCAGCTGTGCCTCACGCTGCGCAATCTCGATACTTAATGAAATTTTTTCCCTGGATGCAGAATAGGTCTGTTCCATATAATCCGCTATCTCCAAAAAATCTCTGCCTTCTTCCAACATTGCCATTGGTATTTTCGTCGGGCGGATACCTGTCAGCGTTCCCCATGGAAGGCTCCTGCCTGTATAAACAGACAGCATCTGATATAAATTCTGCTTCAACAGGTTTTTCTTTTCTTTTCGATTCTTATCATCTACCGCAAACTCTTTTTGAGTAACTCCCGACTGCATTTCATATGTTGCACATTCTCTTTCCTGCTGACTGCCTTCCCACTCTCTAAGCTCAATGCGAATATGATTCGGTTCGTACATCACTTTGATATGCAGACACACCGGCTCTGAGACTTCTTTAAGAGCCGTATATACAGAAACATTCTCTGATGGGTAAAATGCCTTCACCAGAGAATGGATGTCGTATTCAAAATCTTCTTTATTCAGCTGTACCAATACCATGTTAACTTCTACCCTTTCAGACTTTTATCCTGAACAAACACCTGTCGGAACCGTTCATGCAATCTGACCTGTTCCCAATATCTTTACAATCTTCTGTCATTCCTACAAAAACGGATTATACTGTTTTTCTTTCCCGATAGTTGTCCATTCCCCATGTCCCGGCAATACTTTCGTATCGTTTGGCAGAGGAAGCAGCTTTTCGTGAATACTGCGTACGAGCTGTGACATACTTCCCTTCGGAAAATCTGTCCTTCCTACAGACTCGCAAAACAAGGTATCTCCGCTAAATAATATCCCCTCACTCTTTACATAAAAACAGACTCCTCCCGGCGTATGTCCCGGCGTATGCAATACTTCAATGTCAAATCCCGCCATCGATATATGGTCTGTCTCTCCATGAAAATACTGATCTGCATGAAAAACCAGATTTTTACCAATCATGCTGCAGCAGTTATACGCCGTATTTTCCATCGTCTGTTTCTCATCCTCATGCACATAAATAGAAATCCCATACTGCTTTGCCAACTGCTCTGCTGCCATACAATGGTCAAAATGACCGTGTGTCAGCAGCGCCGCTACCGGATGAAGAGCGTTTTTCTCTATATCATCTGCAAGAGCCGCTGCATTATCACCCGGGTCAATGATTAATGTTTCCTTTGTCTCACTGTTTACCGCTAAAAAACAATTTGTGCCGACTACGCCGACCTGAAATTCCTTTACTGTCATCATTGATCGATCCCTGCCTTATTTTCTAATCTATTTGTGTTCTTTTTTCAATCAGCCTGAAGTACGTTCAATATCAATCACACTTTCCACCTGACGGATTTTCGTAATAATATGGTTCATCTCGTCTTTGCCTTTTGTTCCAAAAGAAATGGAAATCGTTGCAATTCCCTGTTTGCTCGTTTTCGAGTGAATCGAATTGATGTCAATTTCCCGTTCTGTAAATATCTTAGTGATATCTACAAGCAGACCTGTCCGGTTATTTCCATAGATCTTAAGCTCGCCCAGATACAAGCCATGTTCTCCGCTGCTGCACCCTTCCTGCCATTCTGCTTCGATCAGGCGCGTTTTTTCCAGATCAGACAAATTCATCATATTAATGCAGTCTGTCCGATGAATCGTAACGCCCCGCCCTCTTGTAATATAACCGCAAATCTCGTCCCCCGGCACCGGCCCGCAGCATTTTGCAAAATGTGCTGCAATATCGCACAATCCATTTACGATAATTCCACTCTTAGAATTCGACCTGAGATTTTTAGAACCGCCTTCTTCATTTTCTGCTGCTATCTGCTCGTCGGAAATCTCAATCGGATGATCCTTTCGGTATTCATCAAACATCTTATTTACGATGCTTGCTTCTTTGACTCCGCCGTGACCGACAGTCGCCAGACAGGAATTCCAGTCATGGAACCCATATTTTCGCAGCACTTTTGTCTGATAGACCGATTTATTAATAATGGAAAAGTCAATCCCTTTTACCTTGCAGTATGCGTTCATCAGCTCTTTTCCATGCTGAATATTTTCTTCCTTTAGTTCGCTGCGGAACCACTGGTTAATTTTTGTCTTTGCCTGTGTACTCTTAACGATATTCAGCCAGTCATGGCTTGGACCTCTCGAATTTTGCGAAGTAATAATTTCGATACGGTCGCCGTTTTGAATGACGTAATCAATCGGTACAAGCTTTCCATTCACTTTTGCACCGATCATTTTATTGCCGACTGCTGAATGAATACTATATGCAAAATCTACAGGGGTAGAACCATTTGGCAGATTTTTGACATCGCCGTTTGGCGTAAAACAGAATACCATATCTGAAAACAAATCCAGATCGCTTTTTAAAAGACTCATAAATTCTTTATTGTCAGACATATCCTGCTGCCACTCTAATATCTGACGCAGCCAGCTTAATTTTTCTTCTTCCTGGCTGCCTGTTGATTTTACTCCGTTAGCAGCTTCTTTATATTTCCAATGCGCAGCAATCCCATACTCTGCTACCCGGTGCATCTCCACCGTTCGAATCTGAATCTCAAACGGCTGGCCGTCCGAACCCATCAGGGTCGTATGCAATGACTGGTAACGGTTCGGTTTCGGCATCGCAATATAATCTTTAAAACGCCCTGGCACCGGCACATAATTTTCATGAATCACACCAAGCGCCGCATAACAGTCCATAACATTTCTGACAATAATACGAATCGCGAACAGATCATAAATCTGGTCCAGCGTCTTATTCTGATTGACCATTTTTTTATAGATACTGAAAAAATGCTTTGCTCTGCCGCCAATCTCCGCCTGAATGCCGGCCCTTTCAATATGTCCGCGCACTTCATCTGTCAGATTGCGGATATAATCATCCTGAGCAGTTTTACGCTGCGCCACCTGCTTAATCAGATCATAATAGGCAGATGCCTCCAGATATTTTAAACACAGGTCGTCCAGCTCTATCTTTACTTTGGATATGCCTAGCCGCTGGGCAATTGGTGAATAAATATCCATCGTCTCTCTTGCAATCTCTTTTTGCTTTTCCGGCCGCATATACTGGAGTGTGCGCATATTATGCAGACGATCGGCCAGTTTAATCAATATCACCCGGATATCCTTTGCCATCGCAAGAAACATTTTTCTGAAATTTTCCGCCTGCACTTCTACTTTATCCGCATCATAAGACAACTGCTCTAACTTTGTAACGCCATCTACAAGCAGCGCAACTTCCGAACCGAACTCCTGCGCAATCTCCGCATCCGTCATAACCGTATCTTCCACAATATCATGCAAAAGACCTGCTACGATCGTTTCTTTATCCAGTTCCAGCTCTGCCAGGATCATAGATACACAAAGCGGATGGATAATATATGCTTCTCCGGATTTTCTTTTCTGGTCCTTATGCGCCGCTGCCGCAATCCGATACGCCTTTTCCACCTGCGTAATATCTGTGGATGGATGGTATTTTTTAATGCTGTTTATAAGCTCCTTATACAACTCTTGCGGCTCTATAAAATCAGGCATTTTGCGGATTCCGTTCCTCTTTGCTCCTATTTTGGCTTCTAATTCTTCTACTGTTTCCTGTGGTTCATTCATTGCAATCGAAAGATCTGCCATACCTATCACCTGCTTCCTGGCTTCTTTTCACCTAATCACACTTTAATAATAAAGCATTATACTCAATTTCTTACAAAATTGCAATGATTGTGTTAAATTTCTGTGTAATCTTTACGATGTTGGTCATTTTACATTGGGAAATTGTAAACTATGACAAAATTTACTTCATTGATTTATTAAATTGTAGAAAATTTGCCTGTCGGCAAATGTTTACCTATGTATCCAATAATGCCAAGATGATGTTCTGTATCTGGAATAAAATGAATTCTCCCCGGAAAATTTCCCGTTCACTCGATTCATTTGAATTCTTCATATTTTTATAAACTTTAAAACCTGACTGATCGCCAATCTCATACAAACTTGATACAACATGTTCTCCTTTTGAACCTATTTGTGTAGAAACATACCTCTCACCCTCCAAATTATCATAGTATCTTCTTGGGCCTAACCTTTCCGCGCAAATATATTCAAACCCTTTTCCTGTCATACTTCCTTTATTCGTATATACCATATTTTCTTTCATCATAAGAGCCTGCGCTTCCTGATCGTAATAGCATTCCCAAATCTGATCATCCTCCTCTATTACAAGGCTGATCTCATCATTCTTCTTATACCAATAAGAAATGTCTTTTATCGTGCCAAGACTTACATAATGCCCGTTTAAAATAATTCTCCGGTCCGCACCAAAACTATTTCTTTCAAAAGTCTGGCGAAACAAAAGAATTGCTTGTATGACTGTAGATTTTCCCATTCCATTCAATCCGGTGAACAGACTCAATTCTTTGCATTTCACGGTTGCCGCTTCAAAACATTTAAAATTGTTAACCTTTATTCTATTAATCATCTTGATTCCTCACTCAATAATCTGTGAACCAATAATTCTATATCCTTAATTCTTGCCAAAACGGATTTTTTATCAGGAGCCTTCAATAAATACAGATATTCACTTGTTTCACACAAGTGCATATAGCGCTCTCTTACAAGATATTTATTTTCAATAAGTCTATGAATACCTTCATTAGACAAATTTTTCACTACATAACACCAGGACTCAAAGATTACCTTATTTATCGGACGCCTACGACCATCAAAACAGATTTTTCTAAATGCATGCTTTCCCATTAATTGATGCATATGAACCATTACATTCTCAAATTCCGTTTTTATAATGTCTTCTTCCTTTGATATTTTATTTAGGTATTTCATACCAAGATTTAAAAATTCATCAATATTTCCGGTATATTTGTTTAAATCCAAATAGCAAAATGAAACAAATCTCAATACAAATTCCCTGTCCAGCATCCTTTCACTCTTGACACTTCCTCCTGTAGCAGTCACAAAACAAGACATTTCAGCACAAACCTTTAAAAACTTTGTTGCATTCCCCTGATACAAGGCATTTCGGATCTCTTGAGGTTCTAATGCAAGACCGCCTGTATTAATTCTTTTAAAAATATTATATTTTACATTATCCGGAGTAGATGGATTTACAAGATACACATTGATCACCGTCTCATCGATACGACGTTGAAACGCTCTTGGAAGTTGTTTATAATCAGATCCGTTTAGTTCTGGAAAAAACTCCAAATCCTGTAAAGTCAGACTTTCTTCTACTATAAATTGTCTTAAAGCTGTGACGCGCTGCAGTCCATCAATTACCATCCATTTATCTTCATCAGAAGCATCAAAATAGAATGCCGGGAGAGGAATCCGAAGAAAAATGGATTCTATTAACTGACTTTTTTGTTTTGCATTCCACAGACCGGCTTTTCTCTGAAAAGAAGAATCAAACTCTATTTCCTGGTTTCTGATCCGTTTCAATAATGCATCCAACGTCAGCGGTTTCATCGTAATATCTATTTTGGATGGATCAAAAGGCCGAATCTTCTCTCCTTCGCATGCATATGCTGTTATATCAGGTTCTACGTCATCTTGAATCATGGAAATACCCCGTTCTGAAAAATATTTCATCACTACATCATAATTCTCTTCTGTCAACTTCATTGTCATATAAACCAGATTTAAATTTATAGAATTATTCTGTTCTTTTGCAATCTCACATAAATCCTCCAGATTCTCTTCCTCTGTTTTCTTCAGTACATACTGTACCATAATTATCTTACTCCCATATTATTCCCATTCCATATGTCGTATACATATTATCTGAATATACCTAAATCAACTTTTTCTCACTTTATCCAATACCGTAAGTGGGAATCAGAAACATTCTGATTCCCACTTCTAAAACTCGTTCAGCATCCGCTTTTTATTTTTTTATCAAAAGAGATTCCCCTGTCATCTCCGCCGGCTTCTCCATGCCCATCATTTCGATTAAAGTCGGTACAATATCCGCAAGCCGTCCGCCTTCCTTTAACGTATATGCAGGATCATAATTAATCAAAATAAACGGAACCGGATTCGTCGTATGCGCTGTAAACGGCACCCCTGTTTCATAGTCCACAAGCTGCTCTGCATTTCCGTGATCTGCACATAAGAACATCTGTCCATCTACTTCTAACAGCGCTTCCAGCGCTCTCCCAACACAGGCGTCTACCGCTTCCACCGCTTTTACTGCCGCTTCCATTACACCGGTATGTCCAACCATATCCGGATTTGCAAAGTTAATAATAATCACATCATATTTTCCGGAACGAATTGCTTCACACAGCTTATCACATACGGTCGGAGCGCTCATCTCCGGCTGCAGGTCATACGTGGCAACTTTCGGAGATTTAACAAGAATACGCTCTTCCCCTTTATTTGGCTCTTCCACTCCACCGTTAAAGAAAAACGTAACATGCGCATATTTTTCGGTCTCTGCAATTCTGGCTTGTGTTTTGCCATTTGCAGCAAGAAACTGTCCAAACGTATTATCCAGCTCTACTTTCTTAAACGCGATTTCTTTGTTTGGAATCGTTACATCATATTCTGTAAAGCAGATGTAAGTAACCTGTTTTCTAGGCCCGCGGTCAAATCCGTTAAAATCATCACAGCAGAATACCCGCGTCATTTCTCTTGCGCGGTCCGGACGGAAATTAAAGAAAATAACGGAATCGTTATCTTTTACTGTTGCAACCGGTTTTCCATCCTTTACAATCACCGTCGGCAGCACAAATTCATCGGTCTTTTCATCATCATAAGATGCCTGCATTGCAGCTACCGGATCTGAAGCTTTCACACCCTCGCCCTTTGTCAGAGCCGCATATGCCTTTTCCACACGCTCCCAGCGGTTGTCACGGTCCATTGCATAGTAACGTCCGCTAATCGTAGCAATCTCGCCAACGCCTGTTTCCTGCATTTTATCCACTAATTCCTGAATAAAGCCTTTGCCTGAAGACGGCGCCGTATCACGCCCATCCATAAAGCAATGGACATAAACATTGGAAAGCCCTTCCCTTTTTGCCAGCTCCAAAAGTCCATAAATATGTGTATTATGGCTATGCACGCCGCCATCGGATACAAGCCCAAACAAATGCAGGTCAGACCCGTTCTTTTTACAGTTTTCTACTGCAGATAACAGCGCTTCATTCTGAAAGAAATCTCCGTCTTCGATTTCTTTTGAAATACGTGTCAATTCCTGATATACGATACGCCCTGCGCCCATATTCAGATGTCCGACTTCGGAATTTCCCATCTGCCCGTCCGGCAGGCCCACCGCCAGTCCGCTGGCATATCCTTTTACAAACGGATACTCTTTCATCATCTTGTCCAGCACCGGCGTATTAGCCTGTGCTACAGCATTGCCGTTACTTGTCTCATTTAAACCAAAGCCGTCTAAGATCATTAATACCGTAGGTTTTTTACTCATATTGTTTTCCTCTTTCCTCCTAAATATTTTTCTTACTATAAAATATCACTTATCCGCAAATTTCTCAACTCTAAATCTTAATTTTTGCGATAAAACTAATTAGGATGGTTACTGTTTATCCCCCAATGTCATTTACTTAACGGATTCCCGAACGACTCTGCACCTGGCACAATGATTTTGCCGACCGGAACATCCTCTGAACAGGGCGGGGGCAGCGCTGCATAAGCGCGAACTTAAGCGGAAATGCAACAATTTACATAAAAAGTGTTGCGTACTGGCTATGCGGACGCTGGATGGAAGGCGTTGGCCTGTCTG
>CAJUBQ010000031.1 GCA_910584595.1 uncultured Eubacterium sp. | reverse complement strand
TCCAGCCAGCAAAACCATTCCGCCAGACGCAGAGTCGTTCGGGAATCCGTTAAGTAAATGACATTGCCCGTGAATAGTAACATCCAGCCATTCGAAATCACTTCACGATCAGCTGCGCCTATTGCCTTTTCCCATTTCATCATTTATAATCAAAAGAAACGCACGAGGGGGCAATGATATGAAACGAATACTCACATCTTTCTTAGCAATCATTCTGGCCACAGCAAATCCCATATATTTAAATACCGCATCCGCCGCTGCGGTTGATTCATCTTATGCTTTGGACAATCACTTCTCTTCCGATCCCATCAGCATGGAATTCAGCGCCATACTTGATGTAAAGATAGAAGGCAGCAACGCAGAAGTTACTTTTGAAACGACCAAAAACGCTGTTCTCTCTGTCATTTTATATGACGATGAAGGAACTACTGTATACGCTTGTGGCAGCGCAGAAGTATCTGCCGGCGAAAAAAAAGCCATCGTTCCGATCCACGCAGACAACGGTATGCCGGATCATTTCTTTTTGCGCACAGCGCTTTTGGATCAAGAAACAATGCACCCGTTATGCAGCATATATGAATCTCCGGCATGGACGCAGGGAATTACTCAAATACAAGAGCCGGCCTTGCCTGCTGAACTTATATCCTGTCCGTTAAATACCTCCGGCATGTCAGGCAGCCTGGAACTAAAAATCACTCCCACGATCACCTCTTACCGATCCTCCCTGTACCGGTACACGCAAATACGGCTGGATTATCATGCGGCTATTACAGAATTTGAAACATCCGCAGCAGCAGAAGGCGCTTTTCCGCTGTCAGACATACCATCTTTGCCTGAAGGCGCCAGCCTCTCATTTACTGCAGCCTGTGACACTGCAGCCAGATTAAACGGCTCGTTGTCAGGTACCATCGGGTATTATATATTAAACGATAGCGGCATACACAGCCTAACCTCCGTTCCGAGGCTGAGAACATCGCCGGCTTTAGACGGTTCCGCAGTATTTGGCCTTTCTATGAATGTTTCAAATATAACTGCCCAAAATACCATGCTGGAAATGCAGGCTGCTGTGAGCGGTAAAGCATCCGGTCATCTGTCCGCAGATGCATCTTCCATTTCTGAACATCATGACTGTACGTCTTGTCTGGAAGGAACCATTGTTTCTAAAGCAGAACTTAACTTTCGGGCAGAACAATCAGATACCGGAGAGCGCTATACATTACAGCAGTCACAGCAATGCCAATCCGGAAATTTCTACCTCTCTTCGAATGGCGGAGCATCTGATTCGCAGTCATGTCCACAGCATACGTATCAAGTAACTTTTACAATACTCGATTCCAGCGGAAACAAAGTGGAACATGCTGCCATACAGGCAGACAATGCCATGCCGGCAGTTTCCCTAAACACGGATATCAGCGGCCGCGCATCCTGCTATCTGCCGAGCGGGAATTACCCGATTACCGTTTCTTTTCCGGATGGAACCACCAAATATTCGAAAACAGTTATACAAGATCAACCCAAAAGTATTGTAATCAGAGCAGAAAATCCGTCATATGAAACAATTGCACCGGATGAAATACATACTGCCCCTAAATTTAAAAGCGTTACATTCGGCGATGGACATGGCGGCGCCGTATCTCAAAATGGCGATTTATATACATGGGGATTAAACAGATACGGCTCTACCGGAATTGGACGCATCAGTTATACGGTTGATGAAATTATTACCCCTGTCAAAGTTCTTGAACATGTTGCTTTTGCAGATTTTGGCGGAGAAAGCAGCGCAGCGGTAACCGAAAACGGAGATCTGTATACTTGGGGATGGAATCGTTTTGGACAGCTTGGTTATGAAACTGAACCTGTTCATACAAATGACAGCTATAGCACACGACCGCAAAAGGTAGAACTGCCGGGAAAAGTAAAGGCTCTGAGCATGGGAAGCACAAACTGTGCCGCAATACTGGAAAACGGAGATTTATATACCTGGGGAAGCAATGCACAAGGCAAATTAGGCCGTGGCGGAAGCTACTCCGAGTACAACCCTCTCCCGGAAAAAGTAAATCTGCCGGACAAGGCTGTCAATGTCAAAATGGGAGGATACGAAAGCAGCGCAATACTGGAAAACGGAGATTTATATACCTGGGGAGATTATCCCGGACGCGATGATTCTTCCGCTTCCTATCATTATCCCGGTAAAGTAACGATACAAGGCAGCTGCAAAATTATTGCCGCCGGATATATGCACAGCGGAGCAATCACAGAAGATGGATTATATGTATGGGGCGCTTCTTATGGCGATGCTATTCCATTTCCTGAAAAAGTCACGTTTATATCACCGCCCGGATATGAACGGACGCCAATATCTGTCCTGATGAATCCCAGCTCTATGGACAGCTATGTATTAACGAAAGAAGGTTATTTTTATGAAATGAGCATACAAAACCAAGGAAGCATCAATATCGATCTGCACAGGATAAATGCTCCCGACAACATCCTGTCAGCAGACACCGGTTATTCCTGCCTTGGCGCTGTGACACAGGACGGTTCTTTGTATACATGGAGAGAAAACCTGTTTGGTGTGCTTGGAACAGGAACAGAAATCTCCTGTTCCGAACCCCAACAACTGTTTCCAGGCGGCAACACAGCTGTATTTCACAACCTTACTCCGGGTAAAACATATTATTGTTATATTGTAAAAGACGATACGGATTCAAATATACCGAATCCTTCAAATCTTTTGTATCTGGTACAAGAAGCTGCTGACAGCAGCGGATCGCTCAGCGTTTCCTATGAGCTGCTGCAAGGATGCGAAAATTCCTCTGTTTTTCTCATCAGCGCAGACAAAACAGATATATCGGCAGCACAAATAACTGTATCTGACCTGGAATACAACGGTCAGCTCCAATACATACAGCCAACCGTCACTTACCATGGACAAGTTCTCACCGAAGGCGTAGATTATGAGCTCTGGAAAGATTACAGCGCAAAAGATGTCGGACATTATACGGTAACGATCCATGGCATTGGCCGCTACCATGGCGTGCAAGATGCTTTTTATCAAATGACGGAACGTATAAAACTGGTCGAAAACATAACCTTAAGCCTGTCCGACGCTTCTACTGAAGCCGGAAGCAGCATTCAGCTCGAGGCTGTTGTATTTCCGTCAGATGCCGCTAATCCGTCTTTAAAATGGATATCTGAAAATCCGGATATTGCGGTAGTGGATCAAAACGGACTCGTTACCGGAATTGCCGAAGGCAAAGCGCGCATTGTTGTGCAAAGCCAGGATGGCAGCAATATTTTTGCAGGATGTATTGTTACGGTTACTTTAAAACCATCCGCAGAAACAAATCCTGATGACGTTCAAAAACCATCCGCAAACAATCCGTCATCCGGCGACTCCTATCCGTCTGGCGGCAGCTCTGCATCCGGCAGCAATCCGTCATCCGGCGGCTCCTATCCGTCTGGCGGCAGCTCTGTATCCGGCAGCAATCCGTCCGGCAATACAGAAGTAAAATTATTATATTATATCGTTTCTTTCAACCCAAATGGCGGAAACCGCCAAAGCCGCAAGGAAATGACTTTGCTCATGGACGAACGTCTTGGCATTCTGCCACATGTGCAGATGAAGGGACATCTGTTTTCGGGCTGGTATACCCAAAAGACAAACGGCCGAAAAGTAGATGAAAACACCGCCTTCCATGCATCGACCACTTTGTATGCACAATGGGATACGGTGACAAAGCCTGACAAAATAAAAAATCTTTCTCTGTCCGATCAGGGCGACGGCCTGGTAACGATTACGATTGCTTCTGCCGATGATGCACAGGGATATGAAATTGCTTATTCCACAAATAAAAAATTTTTAAAAGCACAAACAAATCAAAAACTTGTTTCTGCAAAATCTACGAACGGAAAATCAGTTATCAAACTGAAAAAAGGCAGCGCTTATTATATCAGAGCCCGCGCTTTCCGAAAGGATTCTGCCGGAAATAACATATATGGAGCATACAGCGATACCAAAAAAATAAAGCCCAAAAATTAAAACCAAAAATTAATACACGCAGCGGATACTCCTTCTGTATCCGCTGCCGGAGATGATAAAATGTCAGAGATGAACTTTTTAATAAAACCTGCTTCCGGACTATGCAACATGAGATGCGATTATTGCTTTTATGCAGATGAAATGAACCGCAGAAAGCAGGCATCTTACGGAATGATGCCTGATAAGGTTATGGAACAGGTTATAAAAAAAGCGCTTGCAAAGGCGACGAAAAAATGCACGTTTCTGTTCCAGGGCGGCGAACCTGCTTTGGCCGGACTGCCCTTTTATGAAAAATGGATATCTTATGAAAAAAAATATAACAAGAACCATGTACAAATAGCACATGCACTGCAGACAAACGGATGCCTCATCAATGAAGACTGGTGCCGTTTCTTTGCCAGACATCAGTTTTTAATCGGTCTGTCTATCGATGGGGTCAAAGCTACACATAATGCCTTCCGTAAAGGCCTGCAAGGTGAAGATACTTATTTCAAAGCGCTGGACGCCGCTGCGCGGCTACGCAGCTTTGGTGTAGACTTTAACGTACTCACCGTTGTAACGAAAAAAACAGCAGCAAAAATTCACCGTATTTATGAATCTTACAAACATCAGGGCTTTGTGTGGCAGCAGTATATTGCATGTCTCGATCCGCTGCACGCACAGCCCGGCAGCATGGAGTATTCTCTGACGCCGGAAATATATGGAAAGTTTCTGACCGACCTGTTCCGGCTATGGAGCATCGATCTGCAAAATGGCAGCCAGCCATACATCCGCCAGTTCGAAAACTATATCGGCATCCTGCTTGGATATGAACCGGAATGCTGTGAACAGCGCGGCATATGCAGCTTCCAGAATGTAATAGAAGCTGATGGAAGTGTGTATCCTTGTGATTTTTATGTCCTGGATGAATATAAGCTTGGAAATCTCTTAACGGATGATTTTGCAATGATAGAAGAACGGCAGCGGCAAAGCAGTTTTTTCGAACAACTGAAACATTCTTCTGACACATGCGCAGCCTGTAAGTATTTTTTCCTGTGCCGCAGCGGATGCCGCAGGCACAGAGAACAGCCGGGAGCAGCCTATGGTCAGAATTATTTCTGCAGATCTTATCAAATGTTCTTTGATGCCTGCCTTCCTGAAATGGAAAAAATTGCTTTTTGGTTAAAAAGCAAAAATATCCATACAAAAAGCATAATATGAAATAGTATTGAAATCTCCTTTTTTTATACTGGTAGAGTACTGGTATTCAGAAAGGAGATTTTATATCATGAAAATATTTATCATTTTGTTTGTATGTTTCTTCTCATCCGTGGCAGGTTCTATCTGCGGAATCGGCGGAGGTGTTATTATTAAGCCGGCGCTGGATGCTGCAAATATGATGGATGTAGCATCCGTATCCTTCCTTTCTGGATGCACAGTACTTTCCATGTCTGCGGTATCCCTATATAAAAATCTGAAAAATGAGGATAACAATGATTTTCATAAAGCGTTTGCTTCCATCCTGACTGTTGGAAGCATCCTTGGAGGCATCATCGGAAAATCAGCCTTCCAGCTCCTCCTGGACATTTCAGAAATAAAAAGCAAAGCAGGCGCCATACAGGCAGCTGTTTTATTACTCCTTACAGCCGGAACTATGGCTTATGAACTAAAGAAAGAAACGATTACAACGAAAAATATAGAAAATAAGCTCGTCGTATTTTTCATTGGATGCCTTTTAGGCATTTTATCTGCTTTTTTAGGAATCGGCGGAGGACCGATCAATCTGATCGCATTGTTTTACTTATTTTCCATGAGAACAAAAGAAGCTGCTTTGTATTCCATTTATATCATCCTTTTTTCACAAATAGCAAGCTTATTGTACAGCATATGCACCGGAAATGTCCCGCCTTTTTCTGTCGGCATATTGGCGCTTATGATCGGCTGCGGGATAACAGGCGGCTTGACAGGTTCCGCAATCAGCCGAAAAATGAACCACAAGATGGTCGATCAGTTATTTACCGGTCTTATGGTCCTTATGATCTTTATCAATCTATACAATATTTTCCGCTGCCTTTAATCCGCTTTTTCCTGAAACCAGGAGGGTGTATTGCCGTGTGCAACGCTATGATAAAACTCATTGGGAGCGATGCCAGTAGCCTTCTTAAATACACGGCTGAAATACAGCGGATCATCAAATCCCGCAAGCTGAGCAGCCGTAGCAACAGACATGGAATTTGTCATCAAAAAATCTTTTGCTTTTTCTATCCGCAAATGATTTAAATACCGTATCGGAGACACACCCATCCGTTCTTTGAACATATGAGAAAAATAACTGTTGCTTAATTTGCAGTAATCAGCCATTGACGACACACTCCAATCCTGCATATATTTGGAATTCAGCTCGCAAATCAGCCGGTCAATCGTGAAATTATTTTCGCATGGCCGCAATGTCTGCTCAACAGACCTGCGGATGGCGCTCAGCAGTATTGAAAAATTAGCCAAAACAACCGTCTCATAATGCAGCTTTTTAAGCTGCAGTTCCGTAATCATATATTGAAAGAGCAGTTTCACCGAAAGATTCTCCCCAATATAACAATTTTCAATCGAATAGGTGCGCAAGGCAGCCTCACACTGGCTGCCTGTAAAATGGATCCAGTATATTTCAGGCTTATCCTTTGCATAATAAGAATACTGCTGCGGCTCCATCGGACGATATAAGACTACATTACCTGCAGGCAGCGCCGTCCATCTCTGATCCAGAAAAAAATGTCCTGCTCCTTTATAAATATAGATCAGCTGATAATCCAACCGTCCGTTTTCACGGTTCAGAGAATAATCCTGTTCCAAAAAAGTCTGTTTTCCACAACAATTGACCATGAGATCAACACTTTCATCACAAAATCCAAGTATATTCCTTCTGTCACGCAAATGTCCACTGATATTTATCATTGATTCCTCTTTCCGCCGCTTGGGCAATCCTTCTTTTTATACGTCTTCGGATTCCTGATAGAATACCACATAAAAGCAGAAAAGTCCATATAAAAAACAAATATCGCAATGGAATTGATCCGTCTGTTTTTGTAACATATGATTGCAAGCACAATTACCAGGACATTATTTAACCCGAAAGGAGGAATTACAGTTCATAACAAAAGTTTCTTACTGTACTTATCAAACAGGAAAGGAGAATCATATTGAAAAAACAGGTTATTTTTATAATGACAGACACCACTTGCAAAGAAATGCTCGAATGCTACGGTAATAAAAATATGCATACGCCAAACCTGGATGCGCTTGCAGCAGAAGGAATTCGTTATGAAAATGCATATACCTGCCAGCCGGTGTGCGGCCCTGCCCGCAGCGCCATCTTTACGGGACTGTTTCCACATTCCAACGGGATGGTTACAAACGGAGTTCCTCTCGGTTCAAATGTAAAAACAATCGGGCAACGGCTATCAGACCGCGGCATACGGTGCGGCTACATCGGCAAATGGCATCTGGACGGTGGTGATTATTTCGGACTTGGAAAAAGTCCGGACGGATGGGATGCTGACTATTGGTATGATATGAAAAACTACTTAGACGAACTGACTGTGGATGAACGGATTCGTTCCAGACAATCTAAGGAAGCGTTTTCTTCCGGTTTTTCGAAAGAATTTACATACGCACACCGCTGCACCAACCGGGCAATACGTTTTCTTGAACAACACGGTGAAGAGGACTTTTTCCTTACCGTCTCTTATGACGAACCGCATGCACCATCTCTGTGCCCATCTCCCTATAACAAGATGTATGCGGATTTTAAATTTGACCCTTCACCCAGATTTCAAGATGATCTAAAAAACAAACCATTGATGCAGCAGCTTTGGGCAGGCAGTAACTTATACGCTCCTGAGAGCAGTATCAACAAGCCATCAGAATCACTTGCCCTGCTTTTAGGATGCAACTCCTTCGTAGATCATGAAATCGGACGTATTTTAGATCTCATTCGAAAAAAATGTCCGAATGCACTCGTCATATTTACTTCTGACCATGGTGATATGCTCGGCGCACACAGGCTTTTTTCCAAAAATGCGGCCGTGTACCGGGAAGTGGCAAATATTCCTCTGATTATCAAGGGAGGTGAACGAGGGAAAGTTATTCATTCCCCTGCTTCACACATTGACATTACTCCTACTATTTTGGACTATTTTGAATTACCGATTCCAAAGCTTCTGGAAGGAAAGAGTATGCTTCCGCAGATTTATGATGCCGGACAAACGATCAATCATGTTGTATTTACGGAATTTACAAGATATGAAGTCGACCATGACGGATTCGGCGGACTGCAGCTAATGCGGGCTGTAATCTCAGAAAACTACAAACTGGCTATTCATTTACTGGATAAAGATGAATTTTATGATCTTACATCCGATCCATATGAGATAAACAACCGAATCGATGATACATCATGCCTGCATATCATAAAAAAATACCATCAGCTTCTCATCCGCCACATGAACGATACAAGAGATCCTTATCGTGGCTACCAGTGGTCTTCCAGATGTTGGAACAAAGAATTCGTCCCACAGTGGAATAACGAAGGCTTCACCAGACAGAAAGAAGAAGACGGCTACGAACCACGACAGCTGGATTATGATACAGGCCTTCCAATGGTTTCTGCAGTCCGGAAAAAAAATCTTTATGAATTGGAGGAAAAAACATATGGCCCAAACAAAACATGAACCAATTTCTGCCGTCACAAATCGGAAGAAAAAAGAACGTCTCAGAATCAATGCATGGTGCTGGCTGTTCATGCTGCCTGCGGTTGGATTTTATATCCTGTTCCAGGGATACCCTATTTTATGCAGTATTCAATACTCTCTGCTGGACTGGTCCGGAATGACCTCAAATGCAACTTTTGTCGGTTTAGCCAATTATAAAGAGCTGATGCAGGACAATTTATTCTGGAATGCATTTATCAACAGTTTCAAATATATGCTTATGATTGTTCCACTGGAACTTGCTGTATCATTATTCCTGGCTTATATGCTAAATAACGAACGTCTGAAAGGGCGCGCCATCTATCGAACCATGTATTTTATCCCGGTCATCACGACTGCATCTGTCGTCGGTATTATTATGATCTTTCTGTTAGGCGTGCAGGGTCCCATTAATCATCTGCTGACTGCCCTGCATATTTTAGACCAGCCGGTGAATTTTTTGGGAGATGCAAAAGCAGCCCTGCCTACTCTTGTAATCATATCGCTTTGGAAAGACTGCGGCACGTACATGATCTATTGGCTCGCCGGCCTGCAAGGGGTTTCCAAAGATGTCTATGAAGCAGCGACCATCGACGGCGCCGGCAGAGGAAAAACCTTTTTCCACATCGTACTTCCTCTGATCGCACCAACCGGCGGTATTATTGCTATTTTATGTACCATCAATTCATTAAAAGTATTTGATATCGTAAAAACAATGACAGAAGGCGGCCCTTTTTATGCAACAGACGTTATTGCCACTTATGTATACCGAAATGCATTTTCCAGTGAAATCGGCATGCCAAGACTTGGCTATGCCAGTGCGGCGGCAATGTTTTTTGGCGTGGCAATCATCATCATCGGCCTTGTATTAAATTCTGTAAAAAGCCGCCTGAGCAGTCATGCGCAAATGTAAGGAGGAATAACGGCATGAACGGAGAAAAAGCAGTTCGCATAACAAAAACCACCATCACACATCTTCTGCTGGCAGGTATTGGATTTATCTGGATCTATCCTTTTATTTGGATGATTTCGGCTTCTTTTAAAAGCCAATCTGAGTTTTTTGAAAATCGGCTGGGGCTGATTCCAAAATCTCCAACCATCGAAAACGTTATCCGTATCTGGAGCAAGGCAGATTTTGGGACTTATTTTATCAACACGTTTATTGTTACTATTTTTTCCGTAATCATTGTATGGATTATGACAATGATGGCCGGATACGCTATGGGACGCTTTCGGTTTCTTGGACGCAGCCTTTGCATGACGGTTTTTCTTGCAAGCATTGCAATCCCTCTTGTAAGCACAATCATTCCAACTTATGAGGTTGTGAAAAGTATGCATCTGGTCGGAACAAAACTGGGGCTTATTTTATCCCAGGCCGGCGGCGCACATGTTATTTTCCTGCTGTTGTTTACAAGTTTCTTTGCATCTGTGCCAAACGAGCTTGAAGAAGCCGCAAAAATGGATGGCTGTAACTTCTTCGGAACATTTTTCCATATTATGATGCCACTATGCAAACCAGTCGCTACCACAGTCATTATAATGGAAACGATATGGGCATGGAATGCATTTATGCTGCCGCTTGTATTAACGCTGAATTCTCCCGCTTCCAGAACTCTGGCCGTAGGACTCTATGCATTCAAAGGAGAAAATACCGTTGACTGGACCGGCATCGCTGCAGGCGGAACCATCGCCATTATCCCTGTCATTATTTTGTTCATATTTATGCAGAGACATTTTGTGGAAGGCATTGCCGGCGCTGTGAAAAGCTGATGGAAATACAACAAAACCATTTATCATTTTGGAGGAAACATTTATGAATAAAAGAAAGATCACAACACTTCTGTTAACAGCCGTATTGGCTGTATCCACTCTCGCAGGCTGCGGAGCAATGCCGGATACAAACGCATCAGACAGCCTTGAAGAAAAAAAAGACACTCCTGACGAAGAAACGAAAGATACTGCATCGTCTGATTCCGAAGATTCCCAAGAAGGTAAAATTACGCTGCGCGTCGTAGACTGGAGCGATGGTTCCGCCGGTCAAAGAGAAGAATTTCATAAAAAATTTATGGAAAAACATCCGAATATCGATATCGAATATACGATGTTAACCGTTGACCAGTTCAAAAATACGATTGTTACTATGATAAAATCCGGTGAAGGTCCGGACCTGTTTCCGATACCTGTCGGCCTTACTTTAAATACTGCCGTTGCAGAAGGCTGGTACCAGCCAATGAATGATTATGTTACGGAGGACTTTGCCAAACAATTTGATCCGCTTTCCTTTGAAGAAGGCGTAACGCATATCGGAGAAGACTGGTATACGATTACCGAAGTAATGCCGACGATACAATGTCTGTTCTTTTATAACAAAGACGTTCTAACCGAAGCTGGCGTCAACGACATCCCTGCCACATATTCCGAATTCAGAGAAGCCTGCAAAAAAGTAACGGAACACGGAAACGGTAATACATACGGCCTGGTAGACGGCGGAAAACAGACAAACCGCATGGATGTACTGGCTCGTTCGCTCGCCGCAGCTGCAGGCGGCAAAATAGCCGCAACGACAAAAGTACTGACAGATAACGGCGCCGCACCTTATGATACAAAAGAAATGAAGCAGGCTCTGGAACTCATCAAAGGTCTGGTCGACGACGGAAGCATCCACCCGGACACGATTAATATCAGCGCACCGGAAGCAAGAGAACTGTTTGCCCATGGACAGGCCGCTTTCCTCTGCCAGGGCATGTGGTGCATTTCACAATGGGATATGGATTATCCGGACATGAACTATGGCGTGATTCCTGTACCGGTACCTGACGGCGTATCCGACACCTATGTACAGGCAGGTGAATTGTCACCATGGATGGGCATTTACAAGCAATCCAAGCATCCAAAAGAAGCCGCAGAATATTTAATGGCTCTGTACAGTGAAGAATATGGCTACCAGCCGGGATGTGTATCAGACGGCACTTTCGTATCCGTCATCCCTTCTATTAATGAAGAATATATGTCCAATAAAATCATGAAGGACTACTATACCATTGCAGCCGAAACCTCTAAAACCGTTCCGACACTTGTCAAAAGAAATGTAAAAGCCAATGACTTTTATGCTGAAATTAAAGATGTGCAGCCGAGTCTTGGCGCTATCGTACAAGGTATTATTTCAAAAAGCATTATCGATTATGATTCCTCATTAAAAACGCTTGCAGAAGAATCTACCGCAGAATGGAAACGGGCATGTGAAGCTGTCGGCATGGACTTTAGCGATCTTGAATTTCCAAACTGGGACGCTAAAAAAGATTATGAAGATAAAGATTATGAAGCTTTAAAATAATAAAGAAAAAGCGGGCCAGCCCGCTTTTTCTTTATTCCAGAACAATGCTTCCGTTTTTTTCATAAAAATGTGCAGAAAAAAACTGCTTCATCGCTTTTATCATATAATAAGTGTCTTTTATTCCTGCCGTCTCACAGGCAGAGTGCATTGCAAGCTGCGGCAGACCGATATCTACCGCGTTAACGGAAACCTTTCCGGAAGAAATATTGCCCAACGTGCTTCCGCCTGCTTCATCGGAACGGTTTGCAAAAAACTGTACCGGGACGTCTGCTTTTTTACAAATATCCCGAAACAGCGCAATACTTACCGCATCGCTTGTATACTTCTGCCCCGCATGTGATTTTATGACAATTCCTTCATTCATATACACACAATTTTCTGCATCTGTTTTTTCCGGATGATTTGGATGCACTGCATGGGCATTGTCTGCACTTATCATAAAGCTTCCTGCCACTGCCCGGTAATAATCCTCCTCCGGCATTCCAAGCCCCAAATGAATCCTTCTTAAAATATCATATAAAAAGGTAGAGCCTGCCCCCTGCTTTGTGCCGGAACCTACCTCTTCATTATCAAAACAGGCATATACTTGAATGCCGCTCTCTTGCTGCCCTTCCAAAAATCCTTTTAAACACGCATAAGCACACTGCAAATCGTCCAAATGCTGTGAAGATATAAATTCTTCCTGCGCACCCCACACGGACGGCTCTTGCCGGTTATACAAATAAAGATCACTTCCATAAACGGATTCTTCTGAGACTCCTGCCGCACTGGCAATGAGTTTTTTAAAATCGCCTTTTTTGCTTTCCTCTCCCCCAAATAATGGCAGCATGTCCACTTGTTTGTTATAAGCATAGCCATCGTTTACTGTCCGGTTCATATGAATCGCCACGCTTGGGATCATAACCAGATCACGGTCAATATTGATAAGCTTCGGAATCAAACGATCTTTTTCTTTGACAATGACTCTGCCTGCCACAGAAAGCGGACGGTCAAACCATGTAGCACAAAGCATTCCCCCATATCCTTCTGTATTCAACTGCACATACTTTTTCTTAACCTCAAGCTCTGCATGCTCCTTTATTTTAAAAGTCGGAAAATCACTGTGGGACGCCGCAATATGAAAACTGTAATCCGTAAGCCTCGTACCGATACGGAATGCAATGATACTGGAGTCATTTCTTGTTACATAATAAGTTCCTCCCGGCTGTATCTCCCACTTCTCGTTCTCTCTAAGTCTTTCATAACCGTTATCTGCAAGTTCCTTTCCGATCGTTTCCACTGCATGAAACGCAGTCGGACACTCCTTTAAAAAAGCTGTCATCTCCCCGGATATTTTCTTATACATATTTTACATCTCCTTCTCTGTTCCTTCTTTATGGGGAACTGTTCAGAAATAACCTGAACAATTCCTAAGAAAGGGCTGTCACAGATAAGACAGCCCCATACTCTCACATACTATTTTATTAATTTTCTTTGTCTCTCCCGTTTTGCAAGATACGGCATAATCATGCCTAATGCTGTCAGCACAATCGGAGTAATAATATTTAACGCCATCGTAAATATATCTTTCGAATACATGCCCAGGATACAACATGCTGCCGTCAGCACAAAGCACCATGCTCCAAAAAATTTGGCGACTGCCTGATTTTTCACAAAACGATACTCAGCCGATATGGAATCATACGCTTTTCTAAGTGCAAGATATCCCACGAACACCCATAAATAACGAAGCGGCATACATACAGAATTCAGCTTGTTCAGCTGTGCCAATACGGCTGCTGCTCCCGGTACAAATGACTGAACAAGTATGATGCTTCCTGACAACGCAATAATCAGCTTGATGCCATTCACATAAGCTCCCTGCTCATTTCTCTTAAGCAGCGCACTCGGAACAAATTCTTTGGAGTCTTCATTATCCAGCAGCATACGAAGCGGAGCGTCAATACTGACTACCAGCACTGCAAACTGGCCAATCATATTACAAAGCGCATACAGCACGAGCAAAACATCTCCCATCCCGTAATATTGCCCCAGCTTTTGAAATGCCCAGTAAGAGCCGTTTGACACATAGGAATTAAACACTTCATCGCTGCTGTTGATCACAGACGGATCAAACATCATTCCCATCGCGATTGTCCCAAGAATGGCACATGCCACAACCATAACCGCCAGGCAGATCATACCTTTCGGGAATCCTTTTGCCGGATCTTTTACCTTATTAACATACGGAGAAATTTTCTCACATCCTCCTACAGCAAATACAAGAATCGACAAAGAGGTAAAATATCCGATATTAAACTGAGGGATCAGGTTCTTTATGCTGAAATCCATGGAAACATACCCGCCGCCCGGATTGATCGCCGGAGCCGCAAACATCAGCAGAATGTACAAAATCGACATTACAAACATACTGGTCCCCGCAATAGACGCAAGCTTTTTCAGCGGATTCAGCCCGCGGCTTGCTACCCAGCAGAAAAACAAAAATACTGCCAGCGTCGCCAGCTGTACACCGATCGTCGGAAACGTATCGTATGTTTCCGCGTTACGGAACACCGCCCAGCTAAGAGCCTTCAGCCCGCCGCTGCCCTTGCTTGCAATATAAGTAATGTGACAAGCCCAGTAAGTCCATCCTGCATAATATGCAAGCTTTGGCCCCATCGTATTATGGATCCAGGAACTGACGCCGCCGCCGGACGTTTTAAACGCAGAACCCAGTTCTCCGACCATCAGCGTGTAAGGTATAAAATAAAGCGCAAACATTAAAATCCAGCTGAAAATGACCTGAATTCCATTAAAATATACAAAGCCGTTTAATACATTTCCAAATCCCCATACACCGGAAAAAGCAATAAACGCCAGCGTATACCAGTTCATCTTTTTTGTATCCTTCATAATATTTCCTCCAATGCAATATTTCATGCTGCCAAATCAAATCATAATTGTAGATTATCGACAACACATATATAAATATAACATAAACATCTGGTGTTTTCAACAAGATATTTCATGAAAATTTAAATATTCATTGGATAGAATTTCCAATTTTTCCTTTTTAATGAATTATTCTTTTGTCAGCAAACTGTTCCTTTACTTTTGCATAATACTTTTCTTTGACGTTCTGCATCAAAAAATCAAACATTGTCCGATAGATCCTCCTTCTCCTCGTATTCTTATGCAAATCGCGGATAGTCTCTTATAAGCTTTAAAAAAGTTCATATTTCACAACATCAATCACAGCCGCCCCTTCTGCATAAAACGAAATACCGTCAGCCTCCTGCTCTGTATACATCGTCGCCGTCATTACCTGCTCCCCGTCATTGACAAACACCTCCGCGCTGAAGCGGTCCAGGATAATGCGCAGCCGCAGTTCTCCATTCCGGCTGCGTATCAGGCTCCTGCGCTGATGGATAATCGCCCTTCTGGAGCCTGAAAATTTCCGATCGATTTTCAGGATGGATTCACGCGGACGAAAACTCAGGGATGTGTAAAATTCTTCATTTTGCGCAAAACGAACCGCAAATTTATGGTACAGATCTGATGCGTCCGCCGGCCGTATCACCAGCTCGATATCAGCCATACGCCCCCGGACGCCATCCAGCCGCACAGTTCCTTCCACTGTTACATTTTTATAGCATACCCTGTTCCTGCGCATGGCTTCCAATTCCCGTACCGGCTGCTGACACAGTCTTCCATTTTTTATGGACAGTTCCCTTGGAAGGCTCATCTGCCCGTACCAAGGCTGATCCGGCTGACGCAGGCTGCATGTGTCCCAGTTTTGCATCCATCCGATCAGAATGCGTCTTCCGTCCGGAGAAAGCGCCGTCTGGGAAGCATAAAAATCAATGCCATAATCTACCGCCTGGTTGCATTCTTCCGTAAATGTATCCGTATGTTCCTCATAATCGCCGATCAGGCACAGCGTCCCGTTTCCATTATGGTACTCAAACCCCTGCGGGCGCATATCCTGCGGACTGACTAACAATACCCATTTCCCGTCCAGCGGAAAAAAGTCCGGGCATTCCCACATCAGGCCAAAACGGTTATGGTTCGCACACAGCACTTTCTTATAATTCCACTGAAATCCATTTGGACTGGTAAACAAAAGAATCTGTCCGCTTCCATCCGCCGCTCGGTTTCCGGCGATACAGCAATAGGTTCCGTCTTCCTTTTTCCACAGTTTTGGGTCGCGAAAATCAAATCTGCTGCATCCTTCCGGCAGGTCTTTTTCGTCCAGTACCGGGTTTTTTTCGTATTTTTCATAATCCATCCCGTCTCCAACTGCAAGACACTGTGTTTGAACTTCACTGATACCGCCGTTTTTTTGCCGTTCCCGCACAACTCCGGTATACATCAGCAGCTGTCGCCCATCCGGCAGCTCAATGGCATTGCCGGAAAAACATCCGTCTCTGTCATAACATTCATCCGGCGCCAGCGCGGCAGGCAGATATTCCCAGTGCAGCAGGTCGCTGCTTACCGCATGGCCCCAGTGCATATCTCCCCACTGGGAATCATACGGATAATACTGGTAAAATAAATGATACTGTCCTTTATAAAAAGAAAAACCATTCGGATCATTCATCCATCCGGTTCTTACCGACAGATGAAACGATGGCCGTTCCTCCTTTTTGATTAATTTTTCAGAAGCCTCTTCATATTTGCGCGCTTCCCGCAATGTCTGACTCGTCATGCTTATCAACCTCCAAATTTTTTAGAAAAGCTGGCGCATCCATCCCCAAACAGCCATATGCCATCATACCGCAGCAAATCTGGTTTTGGATGTTCTGCATGCGCCAGCTCTGATCCGGCAGGATGTCCCCCATCCTGCCTTCTCTGTATCATTCTGTTGTATCGTTAAAAACCTGCCATCACGATTCAGCATCGTCCCCTGCAACTGTACCTGCGTCCGTAGCTGCATCCGTACCCGTGGAATCACTGCCATAAAAATCATCCAGATATTTCTGGAAAATAGCAAGATAATCATCCAGTTTGTACGCATTCAGATCCTTCAGATATTGATCCCAGTCGGCATCAGTGAATCCGTTCATAATCCAGTCGGATTTTTTTGCATTGATCGTCTTTTCAATATCTGCCTGAATGTTTGACAATTCTTCTGTATCGTCCCTGCTCATAAATACGTTTGGAAATACGTATTTCGTATGCATATCCGGCGTGTAAAAATCTTTAATCCAGTCCAGCCGATACTGTGCGTCATCCGGACAGGTCACATATACACCATAATATTCATCCAGCACAGCCAGCGGCCCGTTTACGGATTCCGCCTCTCTGACTTCTACCGGAGATGCGTCTCCAAGCGGCGCATGTTTTAACATCTGGTCACCGTTTTCATTTTCGCCAAGCTCAAAAATATCAAAATCGTCATCCTCACCGTAAGTGCCCCAGTTATTTTGCGGCGACTGGAACGGATCATACATCTGGTCAATCCATGCGCACACAAGCGCAGGCTCTTTGGCAACCGCTGTTACAACACAGCGTCCGCGGTCATATCCGCTTGTAAACGAACCATTCTGCGGCGTAATGTTCCTTGTATCAGCCGTCAGCGCCGGAAGCGGCACCCAGTCGTTTAGGTTGTCAATATTTGCAACATCCCAGCTGAAACATACACCGTAACGCCCTGATTTTCCTTTTGACACATAAGTAGACCATTCCTGCGTAAACGCTTCCGGATCGATCAGGTTCTGCTCATACAGGGAATGCAGCCACGCGATTCCGTCCTTATATCCTTGCTGCGTTGCCGCGCAGATCACTTTCAGATCGTCTGTTACCGCAATATGTCTGCCCTTGTCCATATCTCCATAGCCTTCGCCGAATCCGTTAATCAGAATGCCGCAGTCCTGATCGCCGTCATTTACAATACAGGACATCGGAATTATGCTGCCATCAATACCGAACTCCGCCTGCAGCTTTGCCCCATTATCCCGGAAGGCAATCAGTGTTTTTTCAAATTCTTCTACTGTCTGAGGAATTTCAAGCCCCAGAAAATCCAGCCATTTTTTATTAATAAAGCTCATATTTCCTACCGTCTGGATCGCTGTCTTTTCGGCGCCGAGCTGTTCAATCCACGGAAACGCCCAGATATGGCCATCTGTCGCCGCACTCATTTTTTTGTAATCAGGATATTTATCGAATACGGCTTTTAAGTTTGGCATATATTTATCAATATAGCCTTCCAACGGTATAATAATCCCCTGGTCAGCATATTTTAACAGATCGCTGTCTCCAAATCCTGCCGTAAATACAAAGTCGGTCAGCGTATCCACATTTGCCATCGCCAGAGAAATCTTATCTCCCCACTGATCCCCCTGAATCGCTGTCCATTCGATTTCTACATTTGTTTTTTCCTGCAGCCTTTTAAAAATAGTCCGATTGTTCGGATTGGATTCTGTATTGGCCGGATAACTTATCATTCCCGTCAGCGTCGCTTTTTCTTTCAGTGGAAATTCCAGTTCGGACAGGTCTTTTTCCTGCACTTCACCTGTATTCAGATTTTTACCTCCTCCCTTATTTCCACAGCCTGCTGCGGTTGATGCTACAACTGCCGCAAGTGATGCAGCAAGTATGCGTTTCATGATGGTACGATTTTTCATAGCGCTGTCTCCTTTTCTTTTTTATAGTCAAACATATTGCCGGTTTTCCGGCAAAATTAACAATCAGCTATCACAGTTCAGATCACTCATGGAACTGTTGCCATCAGCCTTTTACAGAGCCTGCCATAATGCCCGCGTCAAAATACTTCTGGAAAAACGGATACATAACTAACAGCGGCAGGCTGGATATGATAATCGTTGCATATTTTAACAGCTCCGCAAGCTGCGCTCTTTCAGCCGTACTCTGCATATCCGAAATCATTCCGGATTCCGGCTGATTCTGAATCAATATCGAACGCAGGACAAGCTGCAGCGGCTGTTTCGCCGCATCGTTTAAATAAATCATAGCATCAAAATAACTGTTCCACATACCGACAAACTGCCACAGCGCCAGAACCGCAATGACCGGTGTGCAGACCGGAATCAGTATTTTAAAGAAAAACACCACTTCATTCGCCCCGTCCACAGACGCCGCTTCCTGGAGTTCGCCCGGAATCCCCTGGTAATACGTACGTGCAATAATCATATTCCATACACTGAATGCGCCAGGAAGGATCAGCGCCCACATACTGTTTAAAAGGCCAAGGTTACTGATTAACAAATAGGTAGGTATTAAGCCGCCGCCAAAAAACATTGTGATAACAAAAATCGCATTGAAAATACCCTTGCCCTTGAAATCTGCCCTGGACATCGGATATGCGGCAAGCAGCGTAATAAATACCGAAACTGCCGTAAATACAAGCGAATAAATAACTGCATTTTTAAATCCGACCCAGATCTGTTTGTTAGACATGACTCTTTGGTATGCCGTCAGCGTCCATTTTTCAAAATCAAATGTGATTCCTTTATTCTGCAAGGTAATCGGGTCCATAAAGGAAGCAACCACGATATATACCATTGGTATAATAATCGCTACAACAAACAGTCCGAGCAGAATATAGCCGGTAATCAGCAGTATTTTATCCTGCATGGAATACCTGGAAAATTTTTTCTTTTTCATTCTGCTCCTCCTTATAATCCCTTACCATCATTCATCTTTGCGACAATCTTATTGACAGCCAGAAGAAGTATGACATTGATGACCGTATTAAACAGGCCTACAGCCGTGGAAAAACTGTAATCCCCATCCAGAAGACCTTTTTTATACACATAAGTAGCAATGATCTCTGAGGTGCGCATATTCAGGTCTGTCTGCAGTGCATATGCCTTTTCAAAACCGATGCTCATAATGTTTCCAGCCTGTAAAATAAACTGAATAATAACCATATCCTTAATCGCCGGCCATTCCACTGCTTTGATCTGCTGGAAGATATTCGCACCGTCGATCAATGCCGCTTCTTTCAGCTCCTGACTGGCATTCGACAACGCAGCCGTGTACATAATGGAAGCCCAGCCGGCGCCCTGCCAGATACCGCTTGCGATATAAATGGTTCGAAACGCCTCTGGCATCGTCATAAAATTGATCTGTGTGCCAAGCAGCAGATTGATCGGCCCGGTCACCGACAGCAAAATACGAACAATACCACACAGCACAATGACGGAAATAAAATTCGGCATGTACAGCACAAGCTGTATTTTCTTTTTCAGTCCCGTCCGCTCAATCCGGTTCAGTAAAAACGCCAAAAGAATCGGCATTGGGAACCCCCAGAGCAGGCCGTAAATACTGAGCTTTAACGTATTGCCCAGATACGCCAGAAAATCCGGAGAAGACAAAAAGCGTTCAAAATACTTAAAGCCAACCCATTCGCTCCCCAGTATGCCCCGTATCGGATTGTACCTCTGGAACGCGATTAAAATGCCACCCATTGGAATGTACTTAAACACCAGCGTAAGCGCCAGTGCCGGCAGCAGAAAGATTACATACAGCTGCCAGTGCTGTGTAACATATAAGAGCACACTGTGCAATCCGTTCTGCTTTGTGTCCGGTTTCTGTTTTGAAACCGCTGTTGCATTTGTTTTCATATTTTCCTCCTTTCTTTAAAACCCCTTATCAATAATGTAACAACTCAAGTTGTGCATATGTAAAATTTCGTTTGGGATTTTATAAATTAAATATAATATTTTTTTATAGTTTTGTCAATATATTTTTGTTATTTGCACAATTTTTTTTACATTCTTTTTATGAACCTATTATAAATGCCAATTTTAAATACAGCAAAAAACAAGAAACAGTCAATTTGTATAAAAAAACCATTTTTACATTTGACCAATTCAAAATTATGTATTATAATATAAAGCAGAACAGCATTTTACATTTTCACCATCATAAACTGTTATTTTATAAAATAAGGAGGATACCCATGAACCAATTCATAAACCCAGACAGCCCACTCATGCGTTTTATTACCAAAATTGCCTGCAGCGTTTACCTGAACATCCTGTGGTTTGTATGCTGCCTGCCAGTTGTAACTGCGGGCGCTTCCACAACAGCGCTGTTTTATGTAACGCTTAAAATGGCTAAAAATGAAGAAGGAGCTGTTACAAAAGAATTTTTACGTGCCTTTCGCCAAAATTTTAAACCAGCCACCAAAATCTGGCTGATCCTGTGCGGACTTGGCGCTGTGCTTGCATTTGACGGCTATGTATTTTACCATATGCGGTTCGAAAATGTATTCTGGACAATCGCGGCTGCTGTCTTTCTTGTCGCGCTTGCAGCTTATTTCATCATACTGATGTATATTTTTCCGCTGCTGGCCAGATTTGACAACACCGTTACGGCAATGTTCAAAAACTCCATTTTGCTCGGTATGCGGTTTATATTCTGTACCGCGCTGATGAGCGCCATCTATTTTTTAATGGCGCTCGTCATTATCCGTGTATTTACCCCGGCCATTCTATTCGGAGAAGGACTGTGCGCCCTGTTATGCTCTTACCTGCTGTCCAATATTCTTAAGCTATGCGAACAGCAAAATATCCGGGAAGAACCGCCCATACAGATATAATCAGAATCGAGGAGGATTGTTATGCTGCCAGCTTACCATACCGGAATATCCGGCGCAGGCGCCCTGAAAAACCTGCGCCGCCTTCACGGAAAGCAAAAATTACAGTTTCTTTGGGATTACTATAAACTTCCGTTAGCTGTCTTATGCATTGCCGTATCAGTTGCGGCTTACAGCATTTACGGCCATATGACACAAAAAAATACCATACTGTATACAGCGCTTATAAATGTTACCGCCGGAGAAGAACTCAGGCAGAATCTGACAGATGCCTTTTTAAAATCGATCGATATCGATTCTTCCAAAAACAACTGCCAGCTTTATACCGGACTGTATCTGACAGAAGATATGAATAGCGCTTATCATGCGTATACCTATGCGTCCCGCATGAAAATCCTCGCAGCCATCGATGCCAGGCAGATGGATGTTGCACTTATGGATCAGGAAGCGTTTGACGCTTTTTCACAAAATGGATACCTGTACGAGATGGACTGCTTTTTTTCCGAACATACGCCTTTGTATGAAACGCTGAAACCGTACTTCGCAGAAAACACGGTTATTTTGAAGGATAACTCCTTAGACCTGTATTTTGATGAAACAGCCATATATGACGCAGAAACAGAAACACATGTTATGGGAATTGATCTGTCTGGTTCCCCTGTTATCCAAAAAGCGGGATTCCGCGACACTGTGTATCTGGGCATTCTAAAAAATACACTGCATAAGGATGCTGTGATAGAATTTTTGCAATATCTTTACAGCTGAACATATTCATACAGCAATGATGCATCTGCAATACACCTTTTGCATCATAACAGTAACGGATTGACAACAAACCTTCAAAATAGCTACAAAAACAATATAAAATAACGTAACAGTTCAGATAACCTATGAGACTGTTACTGCTGTTCATTTATCCTGTCATATTTTTGTTTTTTACATTTGACAACTTATTTTTTGTCCACTATAATAGAACCAGCAATTATAAAAGATCAAGGAGAAATTATGGCTGCAAGAGTTACCATACAGGATATTGCAGATGCGCTCGGCATTTCACGCAATACCGTTTCAAAAGCAATTAACAATACCGGCATCCTTGCCGATGCAACCAGGGATAAAGTACTGAAAAAAGCAATGGAAATGGGCTATAAGCAGTTCTCTTATATCACACTTGAAAACTCTGCAAAGCCAGCTCTTTCACTTTCAGCAAACACAGATGCAAATGAAATCGCACTGCTTACGACCAGCTTTCTTGGAAATTCACATTTTTCTTCCACCATGCTGGATAAGTTTCACAGTGAACTTTCCGAATTTGGCTACAGTCTTTCCATGCACCGGATTCTTGCAGAAGAACTCCATAGTCTGCGCCTTCCAAATTCCTTTTCCAAAGAACGGGCAGCAGGAATTGTCTGCATAGAATTATTCGACCCCGCATACAGCCGTATGGTATGCGAGCTTGGTCTGCCCGTTCTTTTTATAGACTCTCCTGTCGTCTGCCCGGACGGGCCGCCGGAAGCAGACTGCCTGTATATGGATAACCAGACCGGCATTTATCAGTTTGTACATGAAATGGTTCGCAGAGAAAAAAAGAAAATAGGATTTATCGGAGAATACCTGCACTGCCAGTCGTTTTATGAACGATATGCCGCTTACCGAAACGCCGCGCATTTTTATGGTCTTTCGTGTCCGGAAGAATACTGCATTTTAAAAAATAAAGAATCTATGACCCGTTCATCCTGCAAAGACTATAAGGAATATCTGGAATTCTGCATCAAAAACATTCCATCTCTGCCAGATGTATTTATCTGTGCGAACGATTTTGTTGCTATTGATGCGATGCAGGCATTAAAAAAACTTGGATACAGTATCCCGGAAGACGTATATCTGTGCGGATTTGACGATTCGCCGGAATCTAAAATCATAACGCCTTCCCTGACCACCATTCATATTCACAGTCAGATCATGGGATATTCCGCCGTCCAGCTTTTAGTATCACGCATACGGGAACCGTCTTTAAACTTCCGTACCATGCATACGGAAACAAATCTCATATACAGGGAATCAACCGAAGGCTGATTCCCATTCCGCTCTGGAGCGTGTTTGAAAAATGCTTTAGAATAAACAATTATTGATGTCCGTATATATGATAGTCATCTTTGTATTACTACACCTCGTGACAACGGAAAAAATCGCTGCAACCCAGTAAATACAAGGGATACAGCGATTTTTCCTTTTTTTCTAAAATTTTCCTCCGCCACCTCCATGCGTTGCACCGGAAGAAGACGTGTGTGTGCTGGAACCGCCTGAATAGCTGACGCGGCTTGCATTGTCCGAACTGTCATTCTCTTTCGGTTTCTCTGTTCGGTCAATGTGCCGATACAGAAACAATTCACTCTCTTTTGTCAGCTTCAAACTGCCCTTTTTCACATAACTGTCAGCCGCCGACTGACTGTACACCGACTTTAACTTTCTTCTCATTATTCCTGTTGCTATCAGTGAAACCAAAAATCCGATGCCAAGCGTCAGGATAAGCATTCCAA
This sequence comes from uncultured Eubacterium sp., assembly GCA_910584595.1. Classification (GTDB taxonomy): domain Bacteria; phylum Bacillota; class Clostridia; order Lachnospirales; family Lachnospiraceae; genus Eubacterium_J. Next base: position 24,090 of record CAJUBQ010000031.1, on the reverse strand, counting down.
CAAACGCAAACGGTTCCCTTGGAAGATGGTCGATGTCATACGGCGTACCTGTGTGAGCCTGCGTTAAATAATCATCGCATAATTCTGCAAACTTTGTAAATGCTGCCGCATATTCGCCTTCCTTCAGATCGTCTATGAACTGTTCCGACATATATTCCAGCCCCGCATCCGTAACCGCCGTAATCCCAAATCCTTTCGTTGATATATGCCAGTCTCTTTCTTCCATACTTATAAGAAACAGTATCCCGTCTTTGCCATCTCCAAAGCCGTAACCGTTATTGTCATAATAATCGTCAGCATATTCCATGGCGGATTTACCTTTTAACGATTTCCTCGTCACTACTACAATATCCGACTGCTGCCTTTCACTGATTTCATCCAGTTTATGTAAAAGCTCTGTTTCCTCATCGTCTGAAAGCAGGTCTGCCTGATCTGTCAGCCTTGGCACAGCAGCCTTTGCTGCAAATACCGGACAGATTGAAACAACAGCCAATAACAGCGTTAACAGCGCAATATAAAATTTCTTTTTCATGCTTCGCATTCTCTTTCCTCCTATAACAGCCATATCAGATAAGAAAAAAGATACAGCGAAACACCTATCAGCCCCGTTAACCCAAACAGCCATTTCCTGTACGCTGCTTTATCCAGCGGCAAATCTCCTGCCATCTTTCCATTCTGTCCATTCATGGCAAAAAGGTAATTCTGCCCGTTCCATGTCGTGCTTAAAAGCCAGACTGGAAAAAGGGCATACTTTACTTTTCCATTTTGCAGTCGGATGCTTCCCGCCTCTTTTGTAACAGTTGTATATCCTTTCACTGTCGCGTCAAAAGCCGCCTGCGCACTTCTTCGAATCCGTTCGTTGGCACGTCCGATACTCTCTTTGCTATCCACATCATATTTGTCTGCGAGATACCCCGCCAAATATGCAGTCTGAAAATCCACTGCCTCTGAAAAGTCAAACGGCTCCAGAGATTCCATCAAATCATCCGGCATTTTTTTAGAACCATCTACAGGAACCCTTATAAATTTCATATTTCCGCCTCTGCTGACATGAAAGTAATTTGTTTCTGTATAATAATATTTGCTATCACTCCATGTCCGGACTTTTGTCGCCTTATAACGCATAGTTACATCCGCTTTGGCATCAAACAGCCAAAACGGGACATACACACCTTTCACTTCATCGATATGGTTCCTGTCCTTAAATTCTTTTGGAAGCAGACGTTTTCCGGCATAAAGATTTTTCAGCGCCTGCCTGGCTGCTTTTTTATCCAGCTGAAACGGAATTACATAATCCGGCTTTAACGCGCCCGAAAGCCGCCCTGTCATAACAACCGGATTCCCGCAGAATGGGCAGGATAAAGCCGCTGTATTTTCATCACAGGCAATCTCACCGCCACAGGATCTACAGACATAAGAACACAATCCGCCTGCTTCGCCATCCTGCCACTCTTCGCCGGCAGTCTCCTCCCATCTCATATCATCCGCCTGGTCGCTTTTCCATTCGCTGTCATAGCTTGCCAGTGTTTCCATTTCAAACTCCGTATCGCAATATGGACACTTCATTTTTTGCAATGTACTGTCAAAAGCAATGGCGCCACCGCAACACGGACATTTATATTCTTGTATTCCTGCCATTTTTTCCCTCTTATCATTTCCTATTTCACATCATGCTCATCAAAAATATCGCCGCATTCCGGACAGAATTTTGGAGGATGCGAAGGATCCTGCGGTTCCCATCCACATTTGTCACATCTGTATAACGGAGCGCCGGACGGTTTCTTTGCACCGCAGTTTGTACAGAACTTCCCCTTGTTCACCGAACCGCAGGAACAAGTCCACCCGGCATCCGTTACAGGTTTTGCCGAACCGCATTCCGGACAGAATTTACCGTTTGCCGTTGCTCCACAGCTGCATTTCCATACACCCGCCTGAGCTGCCTGCTGCTGCGCTGCCTGCTGTCCCATAGCAAACAAATTCTGCGCATTCATGCCTCCTCCTGCATTCATCGCCATACCCATGCCTACAAAGCCGTTCATAGCTCCGGCAGAATTAGAAGCTGCCGCTTTCATGGCATCTGCCTGTGCTCCTGCCATCGTTGCTCCTGCCATCGTTGGATTTTGCAGCACAGCAGTACGCTGAAGCTGTTTAATCATTTCCGCGTCTTCTTCCGGCAGCGTAACAGAGCCAAGCGCAATGCTGACAATTTTCAGGCCGCGCAGCTCTCCCCACTTTGCCGAAAGCGCAGCGTTCATCGCATTTTCCAGTTCCGTCGTATGGGAAACGATCTGATTCGGGCGCATTTCCAGATCCGAAAGTCTGCCAAATGCAGGCTGCAGCGCACTGATAAATTCTGTTTTCAGCTGTCTGTCTAATTCTTCACGTGTATAATCCTCTTCCACATTTCCGCAGACATTCGTATAAAACAGCAACGGATCCGTAATTTTATATGAATACACACCGGAACAGCGAATGGAAACGTCCACATCCAGGCCAATTTTTGCATCCACTACACGGAAAGGAATCGGGTTTGGCGTCCCGAATTTATTGTCCACCAATTCCTTTGTATTAAAATAATACACACGCTGGTCTTTGCCGGTATCGCCGCCAAATGCAAAACGCTTGCCAACCGTCTTAAAAGTCTCCAGAATGCCTTTCCCAAGCCCTCCTGTAAAAATACTTGGCTCTGTAGACGTATCATACCGAAATTCGCCAGGCTCCGCACATACCTCTACCACTTTTCCCTGTTCTACAATTATCATGCACTGGCCGTCTGCTACCGCAATCCCGCTTCCATTAGAAATAATATTGTCATTTCCTCTTTTATTCGACGAACGGGAACCTGTACGCTTCCTGCCTTTTGTAACCATGACATCTTTTTCCATCGCGTCACAATAGAAAAACTCTTTCCACTGATCTGCAAGCGTTCCTCCCATCGCACCCATTCCTGCTTTTATAAGTCCCATAATAAAATCTCCTTTTTTCTTATTATTGTTTCCTCGTAACAGTTCAGATAACCCTTGAACGGTTACGTTTACTCCTTCATTCTCATAAGTTCTTATCGCCGATTGCAGCCATGCCGCCCAACATAGCCAGCCGCTTCCGCTAAATGCTACTTTCATCATAATGAGCCGTTATCCTCCCCTAACCCACTATGATGCGCCAAAGCTTCACTTGCTTCGCCTTATCCATAACCATATTATATTATGAAAAATCTTTGTTTACAACAAAAAATAAGTTTATATTATCTTAAAAAATGCGGCGTTTATAACGAACCGCCCCGCAGGTGATATAAATTCTACGGCATTACTCAAAAATCTGCTCCATCCCCATTTTTCTTATATAATCAATCCATTCATAAATATCTTCCATGTCATACAATGGCTGGTTTTTGTCATTCTTTGCTTTTTTTAAAGCAAGCGCCATCAACGCATACTCGTTTTCCAGCATCGTATCAAATACACCCTGATCGTCTGTATTAATGGAAACATTCAGACTCATATTCGGTTTTGCAGGTTTCAATTTTCTTGCATTAAACCGGATAATCGGATGTTCCTCGTATTTTTGTATTGTTCCAATCAGATAGTTAGATGACGGATTCGTTTCTATGCCGATTCCTTCCCACACTAATCTTTGTATCATCTTATCCTGAAGCTGGCAAATAAGCGCCGCATACCTTTCATCGACTTTAAACTCCGTCTGCTCATTCCCAATATTTCTAACTTTTTCATGATAATGATACGCAAAATACAGCTCCCGGTAACATCTAATCTTTCTTATGCTGTCGCTGACCCTATGATTCCTTTCATACCTGTCAAATCTTGGAATTGGCGTTTTTTCCATTCTTTTTAAAAAATCTGCTTCATCCAAACGATATATAGCAGGGCTGTCACCCCGAAGTTTCCAGCTCTGATAATAGTCCTTAACGGAAGCTTTCTCAAGATTGGGCACATTGGCGCTGTAAATCTCTTCATACAGGCTGTCAAAACGCTCCAGAAGCTCTTCATGCAGCCTGCTTTCTATCGTACAGCCCATTTCTCCCGCTTTTTGAAGCGCCCACATAATATCATCCAAAAGAACCTGTTTCGGCATTACTGCTTTATATCCTTTATATTTATAATATTCATATGGGCTGACTCCCAATGCAAGCCCATGCCCGATTCTGCTTCCCCTTGTTAATCCGCAAAAAAGCGCCGCTTCATCAATGGCCCGCAGTCCATCCGTTATATCTAAAAAATCCTCCCCTGCATGATAGGTTGCGTGCAGTTTTCCTTTATATCCCTTCTTTTCTATTCCAGACCATACATTTTTTGTACATGCAAACTCCAGATCCAGCAAATAGCGAAACGCCTGCGCAAATACTTCCGGCCTGCAGTAGATTTCATTGGAGCAGGCGTCAATACCGCGTATTTTACCATTTACCCATGTTTCTTTTTCTAATAGCGCCGCAATGCTTCTTGTCTGCTTCAACGTTGCCGCCCGTACATTTTGATTTCGCGGCGTTCCCTGACAAAATTTTTTGTCTTTTACTTTCGGAAAATGGAGCACATAAATGACCCGGTCTTCCTTCTTATCATTTTGGCGCCGTTTGCTGCTTCCGATAATTTTTTCATTTCTCGCAATCGCCTCATATAATTTTACCGCATTTTTTTTCGGACATATCCGAGCTTCCAAAGAAACAATGTTCTGCTTGCGCATAGTTTCATTCAATGCCAGACGAATAAGCTCATTTTCATATTCTGTCTGCCCTTCAATAAAAATCTCTTTCCGATCCTGATAATTACTAAAATTTGCAAAACCTGTCTGCCTGTTAATTTGAATCAGCTCCCCACGGAAATGCGCACGGATAGAAAGGTAACTGTAAAACAAATTTTTCTGCCGCTCTGTAAACACATCAGATACCGCTGCCTTATAAGCTTCATATAAAAACCTGCGCTCCCCGGCCAACAGAAAACATTCCCGATCATTGCTGTGCATCATATTTTTTTCAAAAGCATAATCCAGAATATACTTTTTATCTATCTTAGCCCCGTATCTATGCTTGGCAAGTACAATCGTATCTTGAATCTCTGATACCAGCCCTTCCATCGGACGCCCCCTGTCCGCCTTTTCTAAAATCTCACCGGCCTTCTCAGCAAGCATATCGTTTCTTTTCAATATAGCAAAAAGATACACTCTGTAAAAAGCCGCTCTCTGACATTCTGCATAAAAACTTTCTTTATTTGCCTCGCTCCTGACCCTGTCTGTATGATGAATCTGCAGCGCACTTGGAAGCTTTTCAAAATCATGCACTCTGCCGTCTATTAAATTCATCAGACATACCCAGTTTAATTCAAAAACTTTCGTAGAACCCGAAAGATGAAAATGATTTTCAGCCATCCCACGCTTTAAAATATTGTGCAGACGACTATCATCACTGCGTATCATCGGAAGCCAGGAAAAATTTTTCGACAGACATCCTCTTTCCAAATCATGTGCAGCCAGAAACGCACAGGTAAACAAATCCTGTCCAAGCTGAAAAGAAATCTCTCTCCAGCGCAGCATTTCATTAAATTTGCACATCATCTCGTTACCATCATAAATGAGCATCTTTTTGGCTACATTCATAACCAATCGAAAAATATTGGAAAGCCCTTCCGGATTATCCTCCAAATCCTGACAAAGTTTTTGATAATTGTTACGCTGTTCGTTTTCTGAATGATTCGGAAAAACGCCCCTCGCATACTGCATGTACAGCTCTTCCTCTACATGCCTGTAATTATGCCGGATGACGTTTGCCGAAAACTGGCCCGCTATTTTATAATACGGTATTTTTAAAAATAAAATTTCAAGGTTTTTGCGTTCTATATCCATACTCGTTACCTGGCCTCTGTCTTCATTTCATTTTGCACTTTGACAAGCCGCACATATTCCTGGTACATTTCATCCGTAACCGTTGCGCCTTTATCTTTGACATACAGATCTACAACGCCACTGTATAAATCACACAGCGCTTCTATATTCAGATTAACAGGCAGACGTTTATTTTCTCCATGATATCGCTGAATGGCTAATGCCAGTTTATCCAGATTTTGTTTTACATGTTCGGCAGTTCGAGTTCGAATCTGCAGCCAGGCAGCTGCGTTATTGTCTCCATGGTTCCAGCGCTTTGGCAATTCTGTAATCTTCTTTCTAAATTCCAGGACAAATTCAGCTGCTTTTTCATTTTGTTCTAATTGTTCCTGTAATGCGAGATCCTGTGTGGTAAGAACAAACAAATCAGAATAAAGCTTTGCGATGTCTATAGCCTGATTGTCCTGGAAAATAAACCGATTCAACCGTTCCGCTTTGATCTTTATGCCATATTTGTCCATATATTTTTCTATATTTTCAAAAAAACGCAGTACCAGCCTCATGGTTCTTTCACTGTTTCCCGATGTGCTTTCTTTATAATCTCGATTTTCAAAGCAATAATCTTTTAATCCTACCAACAAATCCATATTCGAAACAATTGTCCTTGCATATTGGATGCTTTCTCTGTTTTCTTCCTGTAAAGCCTCCGCAACCTCTTCAAATTCAGATTTCTCAATTCCCAGTCTTATCATATTTACTTTCTCATACAATACGCTTAAATCGCACAATGCGACAAGATAATTTTCCAGACTGATATGGACAAAGTCCCGTATCTGATTATTTCCGGAAATGATTTTTTCCTGAAAAGAAAAAACAAGCATTTGATTGTTGTAATAATACATATTGGAAAACAACCCCAAAATAATCCATGCTTTTATGTAACTGTTTCTTGCGCCGTTTTTTGCTATCCGTGACACATAGAACCTTTTGCCAATCTCAGAAACCGGCAGCTCGTCCACTCTTAAATTCATTTCCCTCAGTATGGCGTTAAAACCTACAACCGTCCTCATTGCAAATCCCGATTGGATTTTCACAAAATCTAAGGAATTTAATAACTCTTATATTTTGTTATCATGAACTGCTCTAACTACCGAAAACACTAAATTTGTGCAAGGTGAGCATTCCCTTAGATTTTCCCTTATGTTATTTTCTCCCCCTTGCTGTTATGAACCCTAATGAGGGAAACTTTAAGGGAAAGAAAAACCTATAACACATTATAACACAAAACAATTAAGGCGTGGGAACTGATTTGATATGCTTGTAAAAATTATGAAAGGGCAGATAAAAATGAAATTACTATACGCAAGGTACAATATGTACCACAACAGTATTGATATTACTACATTTAATGGCTATATATTACGGATTGACTGTAATAAAGCAGAAGAAAGGTTGAAAACTACAGCGTGGACAGACCATGTGTTAAATGCTATGGCAATAGATAATCCACTTGAATATGCAAGACTTTATCTAAATAACGAAATGCAAATATTTATAGATGCCGAGGATAACCTTGACGTGTAAAAAAATAAATAAGAAATAAAGGGAAATGCTCGAAGTCTTTATACTGGGGGTTTAAGCATTTCCTTTATTTCATTTTGCTTTTTAACCTCTTTCAAAATGCCAAAAGAAATATAAATCCAAAAGAGCTTATTATTTATACAGAATAAAATTTCTCCAAAGTCGAGAGCAATTTCTCTTGACTGACAGGTTTTGTCAGATGTGCATTCATTCCTGCATCCGCTGTCCTTCTTATATCTTCACTATATGCGTCTGCTGTCATAGCTATTATTGGGACTGTTACAGCGTCAGTTCTTGGCAATGCCCGGATTGATTTTGCAGCGGTCAGACCATCCATCACAGGCATTCTCACATCCATTAACACAGCATTAAAAGTATTCTCAGGCGAATTGTTAAAAATATTAACGGCAATCTGTCCATTTTCTGCTGTCATTACTTCAATCCCTTCATCTTCCAGCATGAATTTTGCAATTTCCATATTCAGTGGGGTATCTTCAACTAACAGGACTTTCATGCCGTCCAGATGGGCGTTTCGTTCCTGTATGCTTTCCATTTTATTTTCTTTCTCTGCAATGCCAGACATTATCTCTGTATCAAATGTTACCTCCACAGTAAATTTACTGCCAACCCCCGGCTTGCTTGCTGCCTTGATAATACCCCCCATCAAATCAACCAGTTTTTTTGTAATAGCCATTCCCAATCCGGTTCCCTTATATCCATTGCAGTTTCCACTATTTTCCTGTGTAAAGGAATCCCAAATTTTTTCCAGAAAATCCGGTTTCATACCAATTCCGGTATCCTCAATCTCAAAATGGTATGTCGCCTTTCCGTCTCTGGCAGAAACCTCCTTTACCTGAAAAAAGATTTTCCCTCCATCCGGGGTAAACTTAATGGCATTTGATAAAATATTGATAAGTATCTGACGCAGATGTAATTCATCGCCAATCAGCAGAGGATGATGGAATATACCAAACTCCCTGACAAAATCCACCTTTCTCTGTGCCAGCAGACTTTCTGCAATTAGTGCACAACCGTTAATCACCTCACGTATATCCATCCGTTCATGGTTCATAACCATTCTGCCGCTTTCAATCCGGCTCATATCCAAAATATCATTAATCAGGGATAGCAGATGTTTGGAAGAACTGTCAATTTTCCCCAGACAATCAAGAACCCTGTCTTTATCATCAAAATGTTTCATGGCAATACCTGTCATTCCAATAATGCCATTCAGGGGTGTCCGTATATCATGGGACATATGGGATAAAAAAGCGCTTTTTTCCCTGCTGTTGTTCTCTGCCCGCAAAACGCTCTCTTGTAATGACAGATTTTCTGTTTCCAAAACCGCAATTTTCTTTTTTAACTTTTTCACTGTTTTCTTCTTTTTCATGGTTCCTCCATTCCTGTAATTATCTTGTTTACACAAGTTATTTTATACGATTTTCATCTGATAAACCATAAAGGGCAGATAACAGGTATGTTAAAACTGCGTTAAAAATATGCCGGGCATAACCCTTATACGGGCTGTTTTCCGGCATATATTTATCTTTATTACTTTTTAGAAAATGCAATCGTTACCACCGTTCCCACATCCACAGTACTTTCCAGACTGAGCTTTGCATGGTGGTACAGAGCACCATGCTTTACTATGGCAAGACCAAGACCTGTTCCTCCTACTTTTTTTGAGTGACTTTTATCTACCCGGTAAAAACGCTCAAACACCCTGTCCTGATGTGATATAGGAATCCCGATTCCGTTATCCCGCACAATTACATTCACGCCATTCTGGGTTTGGTTTACTATGACATCTACCATTCCATTTTCTTTATTATATTTAATCGCATTGTCACAAAGGTTATAGAGCATTTCCTCCAAAATTTTATGCACGCCTATAATCTCTGCCCTGCCGCCAATCAAATGAAAGGTAATATTCTTCTTATCGGCTTCTTTTTCCAACCGTTCGATTACCTCATTTGACAATTCATATAAATCCACCATTTCTTTTTCATAAGGAATACTCTGCCCGTCAAGTTCAGAAATCTTAATAATATCATTGACCAGTGTAATCAGTCTTTGTGCCTCATCGTAAATGGATTCCGAAAAGTCAATGACATCATTTTCCGGAACATTCCCTGCTTTCATCAGTTCGGCAAAACCGGAAATGGATGTCAGCGGAGTTTTCAGTTCATGGGAGACATTTGCCGTAAACTCCTGTCGCAGCGCATCCCTTTTTTCGCGTTCCGTAATATCCAGAATAACCACGACAGCCCCGATTACGGCTTCTTTCTCGAAAACCGGATTGGCAATTAAGCTGTAACTGCGTTCATCCCGCACCATCATATTTTCTGCCTTTATTCCTGACAGTACATCCGATATGACACTACGGAACTCTTTTGCCCGGCAGAACAGCAGGACACTCCTGTCTACCGGAGGGGTAATCTCAAGCAGGTTTAATGCGGCAGAATTATAGGTCAGGAGATTGGCGTCTGCATCAATAACCAGAAATCCCTCACTCATATTTTCTGTTATCAGGTTGAATTCCTTCTGTTTTTTGCGGGCGTCTGCAAGCTGTTCCCCTATCGTCTCTTTCTGGTCTGCAATTTTCCGTAACAGAGGCGTTAATTCCTCATAGGTGTCATTATTTTCCGGCATCTCCAAATCCAGCCTGTTAATTGGCTCTATAATGGCTTTTGATACCCTTGCGGAAATCACCAGCGTCAGAATCAATGCGACAAACAAAATGAACAAAACCGGCTGTAACATTCCCATCAGAATGGTTACTACCGTATACTGTTCTGTGGAAACCCTTAGTATGCTGCCATCGGAAAGCCGTATGGCATAATTCACTGTTTTTTCCGTCAGGGTTTTTGAGTACCTTGTACTCATGCCTTTCCCCTCTTTCATTGCCGTTTTAATTTCATCCCTGTCGGCATGATTATCCAGTTCGGACGCATCTGCCCTGCTGTCGAACAATACCGTTCCGTTTTTATCAATCCATGTGATGCGGTTATTTCCGGCAATTCTGTTATTCTTGTTATCAAAACCGTCAAAATATCCGGCTCCCTCATTTTCAAGAGCCTGTGCCAGAAAGCCAGCCTCATTTGCAAGCTCTGTCTGTATCTGCTTTTCAAAGAAATGAAACAAAAGCCCCATAATCAATACAATGGTAGCTACCAATACAAGACAGACGGTAAGCAGTGACGAACGAAAAATTTTTTTATTCATTCCAATCGCCTCCTAATTTATAGCCAATTCCTTTTATAGTCTGAATGAGTTTTCCGGCATCCCCCAGTTTTACCCGCAGTTTGCGGATGTGCACATCCAGTGTCCGGGATTCTGTATAATATTCCCCCCAGACACTGGTTAAAAGCCTGTCACGTTCCACTACATTGCCCTCTGCCTCCAGCAGAACTATTAACAGCAGATATTCCTTATAGGAAAGCGATACCGCTTCCCCTGATACCGTAATAATATGTTTTGCAGGATTAACATACAACCCGCCAATCGTATACGCTCTGTCATCCTGCGTTTTTTGGGAACGTCTCAGTACCGCCCGAACCCTTGAAATCAGTTCCATCGTTCCAAAAGGCTTTGCCACGTAATCATCCGCCCCCATATCAAGGCCTGTGACTTTATCAAATTCACTGCCTTTTGCAGTAAGCATAATCACAGGGATATGCTCTGTTGCTGCATTACCTTTCAGTTTATTCAGAACCGACAATCCGTCTTCTTCCGGCAGCATAATATCCAGCAAAACCAATTCCGGCAGTTCCGTATTGATTCCCTGCCAAAATTCCTTTGGAGAAGAATGCCCCTGTATTTCAAATCCTTCTTTTGACAGGGCATAGCACACCAGCTTTCTTATATTGTCATCATCTTCCAGCAGATAAATCATTTTAACCGATTCCTCCTTTGGTGGAGCTTTCCTTATTTTCAGGTCTTTTCCGATGCTCTCCGGTAATGGAATAAATAACCCACTCCGCAATATTTTCTGCATGGTCGCCAATCCGCTCAAAATATTTTGCAATCATCAGCAAATCCATAAGAGCCTCCGCATCGTCATGCCCCTCGGTTATTGATTTTATCAACTCCCGCTTTACCTTGTCAAATAAATCATCCACGATATTATCATGTTCAATGACCAGCCAGGCAATATCCAGATTCATTTTCACAAAGGAGTCAACGCTTTCTGACACCATTTTAATCGCTGCTTCTGCCATTTCCCGGATATGGGTTTCGCCAAGCGTCCCCTTTTTTGCCACATAAGGCGCAATCTCTACAATATCCGATGCCTGATCCCCAATCCGTTCCATATCGGATATCATTTTCAAAGCGGCTGAAACAACTCTCAAATCTTTTGCTACAGGCTGCTGCTGCAAAATCAGTTTCAGGCAGAGGGTTTCGATGTCACGCTCTTTTTTATCAATTTGCGTGTCCGCATCCAGACACATATTTTTGCTGTTTTCCTCATTATCCGTAAGATATTTTACCGCATTGGTAATTGCCTCCTCGCATAAAGCACCCATTGTAACCAGCTCTGTATTAAGCTGCGATAACTGTCTGTCAAATTTATTCCGCATTATCCAAACCTCCCTGTAATATAATCCTCTGTCCTCTGGTCGGATGGTGTAGAGAACATCGTCTGCGTATCGTCAAACTCCACCACCTCGCCCAGCAGGAAGAATGCTGTCTTATCTGCAATCCGCACGGCCTGCTGCATATTGTGGGTAACCATAATAATGGTATACTTTTCCTTAAGTTCCATTGCTAAATCCTCTATCTTTGAGGTGGAGATGGGGTCAAGGGCAGATGTCGGTTCATCCATCAGAAGGACTTCCGGTTCCACCGCCAGCGCCCTTGCAATGCAGAGCCTTTGCTGCTGTCCGCCGCTCATGCCAAGTGCACTTTTTTTCAAACGGTCTTTACATTCCTCCCAGATTGCCGCCTGCGTCAGGGAACGCTCCACGATTTCATCCAGCTTCACTTTTGATTTTATTCCATGTATTCTTGGACCATACGCAATGTTATCATAAATACTCATCGGAAACGGATTCGGTTTCTGGAACACCATGCCAACACGTTTCCGCAGTATATTGACATCAATGTCCTTGTAAATATCAATGCCGGAGAGCATAACCTCCCCCGAGATACGGCAATTCTCTACCAAATCATTCATTCTGTTTAATGTTTTCAGATAAGTAGATTTTCCGCAGCCGGAAGGACCAATCAGTGCAGTAATTTGCTTTTCCGGAATCTCCATATTGATACTTTTCAGGGCATGGCCCTCTCCATACCATAAGTTCAAATCCTTTGTCGTGATAATATGTTTCATAACATTAACCTCATTTCTGTTTCAATTTTACCGCCGCTGCTTTTGCTGACATATTGATAAGAAAAGTAAGTACCAGCAGTATAGCGGCAACTGCAAATGCAACTTCAAACTGCCCACGCTCTTTCGCATACACATACATGGCAACGGTCAGGGTAGAACCTGCATTTCCCGCCTGCACTGCCTCCGGTACGGACAGCAGCTCATTTGCCATCCCTGCCGTAAAGAGAAGTGCGGCACTTTCACCTACCACTCTGCCCACCGATAAGATACAGCCGGTAACAATCCCATCAATGACGCAGGGAATGACAACGGTACGGATCATATACCATTTGCCCGCCCCTAATCCAAGTGCGCCCTCCCGGTATGCCTTTGGCACCGTTTTCAAGCTTTCCTGTGTAGTGCGGATAATCGTGGGCAATGTCATGATTGCCAGAGTGAGCGAACCTGCCATCAGGCTGGTTCCCAGAGAAAAAAACTGCACGAACAGGAGCATTCCCACCAGTCCGTATATAATTGACGGGATTCCGGCAAGGGTTTCTGTTGCCAATTCAATGACCCGTACTAGTTTTTTATTCTTCGCATATTCGTTCAGATAAATCGCAGCCCCTACCCCAAGCGGCAGTGCAATTACAAGGGTTATGATAATGATGTATAAGGTATTCAGGATGTTTGGCAGAATCCCGACCGTACCACGCAGAAGGCTTGGTTTCGTAGAAACCAGCGCCCATGAGATATGCGGAATGCCCCTGTACAGGATATATCCAATCAATCCGAGCAGGAGAGAGCAAATCAATCCTGCCGATAAAATCATCATCAGCTTTAAGAACGTATCCTTAATTTTTCTTGCTTTCGCTATTGTATCAGTCATCCTGCTCCCCCTTTTTTATCACTACATTTAATATCAGGTTAATTGTCATAATGAACAGAAACAGCACCAGTGCGATGGAAAATAATGCCTGTCTCTGTAATCCGGAAGAATAGGACATTTCACTAGCAACAGCAGTAGTCAGAAACCGGACACTGCCAAACAGTTTTGGCATGTTGGCAACATTTCCCGCTACCATCATAACCGCCATTGCTTCTCCGACTGCCCTGCCGATACCTAATACAACCGCAGTGACAATGCCGCTTTTTGCGGCAGGTACAACCACCTTGAATACGGTTTCCGTCTTTGTCGCCCCCAATGCAAGGGAAGCCTCCTCATATTCCTTTGGCACAGCTCCTATTGCCGTTTCCGATACGGAAATGACAGAGGGCAGAATCATAACGGCAAGGACAAGAATTGCCGAAAAGAGATTTGCGCCATCCGGGAGATGAAATATCTCCCTTACGCATGGAACAATGATTATCATTCCCACCAGTCCATAAACGACAGACGGGATTCCGGCAAGAAGGTCTACTACATTCCGTACTATGCTACCAATTTTCTTTGGAGCCATTTTTGCCAGAAAGACAGCGCAGAAAATCCCCACCGGAACCCCTATAAAGATTGCTCCGCATGTTCCATATACGGATGTCAGGATAAAGGGAAGGATTCCATAGGAAGGCTTTGCAGAAGTAGATGCCCAGACTTTTCCAAACAGGAAATCCCAAAGACCTATATCTCGTATTGCCGGAATGCCGCTTATCAAGAGAAATATGGTAATTAAGATGACAAACAGTATCGTCAGCAGACCACATACCAGAAACAACAGGTTCATTACCTTTTCCGGCCACCTTGCTGTCTTTTTTTTCTTTTCCATAACAGCCTCCTGTAATTATCGTTTGACTGGAACTGCGCCTGCCTCTGCTATAAGGCTGTCTGCCTGTTCGCTGGTAGCGAAGTCGAAAAACTCCTGTGCAGCTTTAGAAAGAGCAGTATCTTTTTTTGTGACTAGCACAAAGTTTCTTTGGACTTTGTATTCCCCATCCTGAATGGTTTTTGTTGTTGGGCTTACCCCTTCCACGCTGACCATCTTTACTGTATCATTGACTGAGGCAACCGATGCATAGCCAATGGCATTCGGATTGCCGGATACGGTTTGCACGACATCCCCTGTAGAGGTAAGCTCTTGTGAATACTTACATTTATCCTTTGTGCCTGTCACTTCCTCAAAACCGTCTCTTGTGCCGGAAGCTGCCTCACGCCCAATACAGACAATCGGTGCGTCGCTGCCGCCAACCTCTTTCCAGTTGGTAATCTCACCACTGTAAATCTTCCCTATCTGATCAATTGTTAAATCTGTTGCCGGATTATCAGGATTGACTATGATTCCGATTCCATCAATGGCAACTACCGTTCCCTGTAAATCTGCTGTTTCATCTTCCTTCAGGTCACGACTTGCCAGTCCTATATCACATCTTCCTTCCGCTACTGCCTGTATGCCGGAACTGGAACCCGTTGGATTGTATGTAACCTTTATGTTTCCATGTTCCTCCATATAGGCTTCACTCAAAAATCCAATGACTTTCTCCATTGAAGTGGAACCGTCGGTGGCTACTGTTTGTGAACTCTTAGTTGTCTCATTTGCTGTACTTTTGTCAGTGGACGAACCAGCATTGCTGCCGCACCCTGTCAATACCCCTGTCATAAGCGTAAAAATAGTTGCAATCATAATAAGTTTTTTCATATTGAACACACTCCTTTGTTTTTTGTATGAACCAAGTATACCGTTCCCAATGTTAATTCTAAAAGTGCATGTATGTTAATTGTAGGTTAATTGCACAGCAAAAAAGCATAAAATATTTCGTCTATGCCTTTTGACGACGGAATTATTTATCTGCCCCGTACATATTCCTCATCGTATTTCCGATACACAGGACGGTTCTCCCTTGCACGTTCTTCCGGTTCCACATCCTCCATGAAACTCTCCACTGCCTTCATATACACCTCTGCCTGTTCCAGCGTACATATCCGGTTCTCCGGCGTGATTTGCTCCCTTATTTCAGAAACTTTTATGGCTTGTTTCGTCTGCACATTCCAGAATCCCTCCAGTTGGTAATCCGTTCCCCGTCCGTTATAGTCCTCATACACCGGAATCACTTCCCCTTTGGAAGTCTGCCACGAGGCAACCTCCGGGAACATGACAAGTCTGTCATACCGGGGGAGAGGGGTACGGTACTCCCTTAACAACCTGCCGAGAGGGGTATAGCCATACGGGGAGGCTGCCCGTATATCCCTCTTTTCTTCCACAAGCCTTGCAAACTCCCTTACCAGCGGAATCATGGACAGCAGCTTATAAAAGAGTGCTTTGAGTTTATCCAGTACGTTGATGAAATCCATCCGCTTGTCAAACTCTTTATCCAACACCCCGATATCCTCTAAAAGCCCCTCCTTTTTTGCCTGTATCTGTTCCTTTTCGTCTGCTGCTTTGCGGATATCACGCAAAAGACGCTCTTTATCGGAATGCAGGGTAAGCGTATCTATTTTTAACAACAGATTTTCCTGCTTTATTTTTTCCTGTTCTGCCAACAGCTTTTGTTTCGTTTCCCTGCTTTCTGTTTTTATCTGTATCAAATCTTTCTCTGTTTCGGCAAGTTCCATTTTCGTGTCGGATAACTGCCTTTCCGCCTCTGAAACCTCTTTTTCAGCCTGTTCCAAACGATTGCTTGTATCAAAAAGCCTGTCCTGTTTTTCATTGAGGAATCCCGTCACCATATCCAGCCGCTTTGTTTCCTGCTGCACCTTATATTCCGCAACGGTCAGGTCATGGTTTTTCCCTTTCTGCTTATCTTTTACAAGCACCCCGAAGTGGATAAGCATTTCTATATTTGCCGTTTCCCTCAAGCGGTTCTGTAAGATGTTCTCCAATGTCTTGGGAGTAAAAACAGAGCGTTTGGAAACCTTTGTCTCCAGCCCACGTTTGAATCCCCTGCCTATAGGGACCCCCACCACATGCATGTGCGGGCTCGCCTCGTCAAAATGAACCACCGCATTGGCAACCTTAAAATCCGGCATTTCTTTCTGCAACTGTTCCAGTAAGGTGTCATATACCTTGCAGATGTTTTCTTTATTCTCTTTGTCGTTTTCGGTTTCTATAAAGATGTTTTCCCAGAAGTTTTTATCCCCGCACTGGAAAATAATCTCCACTGCCATGTCTTGGTTTTTATCCGATACATGTTCAAAATAATCTTCAATCCGTCGGTCTGCCCTTGTCTGCTTTTGGTTATACTGTTGTAGTGCCTCTGCAAAAGTGTCCCGGTAGACTTTTTTCACGTCCCTCATAAGGTTTGTGCTGCCAAAGAGCAGGACAATGTTCTCCCTGTCATATTCTTTGGAACGGTACTTCCGCAGATTGTGTTTTGCCACACTGGACAGCTTGCCTTTGCTGTTGATGGCACTTTTCCCATTGCTGATATGGGCACTATATGATACATCATCCATCCCATCCTCCTCTCTGCCGGAGGGAGACTTTTTCTTATCCGTCATTCCCTGCCCGGCTGCTTTCCTTATCAATCATTTCATGTTTCCGATTTTCCTTTCGGCTGATGGAACGTGGCGGGGTGCGGTTATCATTTCGGCTCTGCCGATAATGATAACCCCCTAGCATTTTTGTCAAGCCAAAAATACGGGGGCTCTCCGAGGGCCCTGCCGGGGGCTTGTCCAAGCGGACATGTATCTTGCTTCCGCCCGTTATTTTGCTTGCCGGAGAAACCATATGCCGCTGCTCTGTATGCTGCCAAAATAAAATACTGCGGATAACAGAAGTGCCAGTATGGTGCAAGCATAATGCCTACAGGTGCAAGCACCTGTCTGTTTCCCCTAATTTTGGTGCGGGCAGAGTGCAGGCATAGGTGCAGGCACTTTTCCCATTGATTCCCCTGTCATGGTGTAGTTTTGATGTAGGCTTTGCCCCAAATGATGTAGGAATGGTGTAGGATTTCAAAAAATGATGTAGAAAAAATCTACACCACTGCTACAGCAAAACTACACCATTCCTGTCCTGCCAAAGAAAATTTCCGATTGATAACCGGAGAAGTCTGTGATACACTTATCTTGCGTGTAGGTATATCAAGACTTCGGTCTGGTTACCAATGGGGCAGCCGTTATGGCTGCCTCTTATCATGTCCGGACAGTTTTCACTTCCGGGCGGTTCCGCAGGTCTTTTCCCTCATTTGCTGCCATAAACCTCTCCAGCACATCCCTGCGTATGATTGCTTTCCGTCCAATCCGCAGCACCGGGATTTTCTCCCATTCCACCAGTTTCCGCAGGGTGTTCCTGCCAATGCCCGTATATTCGGACGCTTCCTCTATTGTCATTCCAATCTTAACCTCTGCCATAGAAATATCCTCCCTCTTTTCCGATAACCTGTTTTTCCTGCATTTTCATTTCTGCTCATATCCGTATCCCCCTTTCTTACTATTTTACAATATTGCATTATGCAACACCGTAAAATACATGATAAATAATTGCAATGGTTTTGTCAAGTCTTTTTGCGGTTATTTCCATTTTGCATATTGCAATATCTGTTTTTGTGTGTTATTATAGTCTTGTAACAACGAAACAGGTTTCCCTTTAACAGCTTATAATAAGCAGGGGGAACGCATTACAAGGAGGTCACGATGGAGAAGAAAGAACTTCGCAGGACAATCGGTGAACGGGCGAAACAACGCCGCAAGTCGCTGAAACTCCCCCTCCAGTATGTAGCAGGGCAGATGGACGTGAACAAGACCACCGTCCAGCGGTATGAAAACGGGAGCATTGACAACACAAAAAAACTCATTGTCGAAGGATTGGCAGATGCACTCCATGTATCTGCGGCATGGCTCCGGGGCGAAACAGAGGATATGGGGGCAGATATGTCGGACAGCAGGGATTTTAAGATTGAATCCGCCATGAGCCGGATTATGGGCGATTTCCCGCTTGACATGACAGAAGAAGAAAGCGATTTCTCAAAGGATTTGCTGCTTTTGTTCCTTTATGAGTACCGTATGTTTAACCAGTCCCTTACCCATGCGAGCAAAGAGTATGGTAAGAGCGGGGATTTCAACGAGGCAATGTCAAAGGTCATGGGCTTTGAATCCGAGCAGGAGTTTAACAACGTCATGTTTCTTCGGGAGGTCATGCGTTTTATCAACAGCACAAGTGAAATCAGCGACATTGTAAGGGTGTATGCCAAGGAGCCGGAACTTGCGAAAATAAGGCTGAAAAATCTGCTGAGTGAACATTCCTTGTAACAGGGCAACCGGGGTTTTGATATGCCTACACGCATATGCTCATAAATGAGCAATCGCGGGCAGTCGCCAAATGCAAGCAAGCTTGGATTTGGCTCGTTGCTTTCGCAAAAACAAGCATATCTTTTCAGTTCCGATTGCCAGTTAGGAAAGGAGATTTTTATTATGGCAAAAGGTTCTGTAAGAAAAAAAGGAAAGAAATGGTACTATCGCTTTTATGTAGAGAATGAAAGTGGAAATCTGGTGCAGAAAGAGTACGCAGGTACAGAGAGCAAGAGCGAAACGGAGAAACTTCTTCGCAAGGCAATGGAGGATTATGAGGAAAAGAAGTTTGTGGCAAAGACGGAGAATATCACGCTGGGCGGTCTGCTGGACGTATGGGCAGATGAAGAACTGAAAACGGGAACACTGAGTAACGGAACTGTTGAAAATTATCTTCTGACTATTAGCAGAATCAAACAGCACCCTATCAGTGACCGTAAACTGAAATCGGTCACATCGGAGCATTTACAGCAGTTTTTAGATCTGCTCACATTTGGAGGCACTGCTGGGGGATTTACCTCAAAAGGGTATAGCAAAGATTATATCCATTCTTTTTCGGCTGTATTACAGCAGTCTTTCCGGTTTGCAGTATTCCCAAAGAAGTATATTACTTTTAATCCAATGCAGTATGTAGTGTTAAGGAAGAAGTCTGAAAATGCCGACTTATTCACAGATGGAGAAAGCGAAGATGCCGGAACCACACCATTAACATTTCAGCAATATCAGGAGTTGATGGCTTATCTGGAAAAAAAGAATAAGCCTGCCATCCTGCCAATGCAGATAGCTTATTTCACAGGTCTGAGGCTTGGCGAGGTATGTGGGCTGGCATGGCAGGACATCAATCTTGATGAGCAGTATCTTACGGTACGGAGGAGTGTCCGTTACAACGGTGCAAGGCACAAGACGGAGATTGGCCCGACAAAGCGGAAGAAGGTGCGGACCGTTGACTTTGGCGATACACTCACTAAAATTTTGAGGAAAGCCAAAAAGGAGCAGCACCGACAGCGTTTACAGTGCGGACAGCTTTACCATCTAAACTATTACAAGGAAGTGACAGAAAAGAGCAGAGTATATTATGAACTGTACCATCTGGACGGTACAGCAGAGATACCCGAAGATTACACAGAGATTTCCCTTGTATGTTTAAGACCAGACGGGGCATACGAATCCCCAAGCACAATAGGGATTGTTTGTCGGACGATAAAAGACCGCCTGCCGGGATTTGAAAATTTCCACTTCCATACGCTTAGGCATACCTATACTTCCAACCTGCTTGCCAATGGGGCACAGCCGAAAGACGTGCAGGAACTGTTAGGACACTCTGACATCAGTATTACCATGAATGTATATGCCCATGCCGACAGGGAGGCAAAGCGTAATTCCGCTAAACTTCTTGATAAGGTAGTGGGTAGTGATTAACAATCCGCAAAAGAGTTTTCCCTTGTAAATACCCAGCAAGGGCAAAAACAAGGGAAAATGATACATAACGTAAGGTTCTAGGTACTACAAAGCCTTAAAAATAGGGAAAGTTTGAGCAATTCACTTTCAAATCTCGATCTGTCTATGTTTGTTTTCGTATGCATAGGGAGTAAACCGGAAAACGATGTTCCCCAAATATACCCATTGAAAAAATTTCTCAGCTCCACATACTGTTTTTTTCGTAACATCTTATGTATTCTTATTGTATACAAAACACGCATCCGATAGACATAGGCTTCTTTTTCGATATCCGCCACATTTTTACGAAACAGCTCAAACCATCCCATGACCTGAAAAAAACTATCCAAACGCTCAATTATCATATTCTGAGACTGTGGAAAGTAGTTCTTGGTCACTTCATTGTACATATCTTTTATCATTCTCTGAACGACTACGTTCAGGTGAAAGATATCCATATTACTCATATCCTGCAAGGTCAGCCCTTCATAAAATTTTAATTGATCCCCTGACCATTCTCTCACAAAATAAGTTTCCATTCTCTGGATATTCTCAAAATATATCTTGTCCTTATTCTTCTCATCCGCATCTTTTAAATCTTTCATCTCCGCAATCATCAAAATCCAGCTAATCATATCCCGCAGATTATCCGGCAACAAATAACTCCCGCCATCCGCTTCCGGTAAAAAACGCATACCGGTTCTATCATAGATTAAATCCAGCATAGATAACGTAAATTTCTGATTCTTCGGTACTTTTTTATCTGAATCTGTTTTTTCCTTTAAATCGTTTTCGCCTGCTGTGCCTACAGACTCTTTTACATCCGTATTTTTCTCAATCCCTGCAATTTTCCAGGAATCAATAATGTTTTCCTTACTCCCTGCTTCTTTATAAATAATACGAACATCTTCAAATCTCTGAACTTTCGGAAGATAGATTCGTCTATGTCCTGGAATGAGTTTTGACACATATCGTTCTGCCATTGTCTGAACTTCCCGATTTAACTGTGCATATACCTCGTTATTCCGGTTTTTATAGATTTCCCGGAATTCTTTTAAATTTTTTTCCCTGATGCATAATTCCAGCTGTTCGACGTTCACGCTCATCAAAATACATACATGAGGAATCATTAAATATTTTCGAATCTGCTCCGCCATCTTATAGGCATTCGCACTGCACAAATCCAAATCGTCAATTGCTATCAAAAGCTGTGGGTTCCCTGGATAGTTTTCCATAAAATCCAGATAATCTCTGATTAATGCTGCTAATTCTTCTTTTAAATTTGTACTTTCCCCAAGCTTTGTCAGCTTGCTGATATTCCCTTCATAGTCAACTCATCATCCAGCATCTGCTTTTGATTATTAATGAGCGAAACATAGCGATAGACACGCTGAAAACGATCGAGCAGATTTTCCCTCGTTCGTTCCTCTGCGTGCTGATGGTCGTTATTATAACATTCATAAAATTTACGAAAAAGCTTTGCCAGAACAATATCCAATACATTATGAACGCCATCAAACAGAGATGGATCAATTACAATTGGTTCTGCAAAATTTGTATTTATCAAATTCTTACATTTTGTAAAAATTTCATTATTCCTGTCTTGATATAATGCGTTTACGAAGGCAATCATTACACTGCTTTTTCCTTCTCCGCGTTCACCACAAAACGCAATGATATTATTTTCAAAGTCCTGTGATTTCCAAGACCATAACTCCTTTTCACTTTGCGTCTCTGCCGAAGTTCTTACAATTTTATCCAACATACCTGCTGCACGCTCGTATTGTTCCATAAAAAGATCATCTTTTGTGATTTTCTCTTTTACTGCTATTTTAAACTCCTCGCCTTTTATAATTGTAATATTCGCCATGATGGTTTTCCCCTTTGCTTCTATTTTGTTTTTATCCTTTGAACTGCTGCTGTTTTCCGTTTCATTATATCTTATTTGAATCATACACTCAACAATATCATTAAAATAAAATCAGCGGCACACCCGGGAATTCCAGGCATGCCGCCAACTATTGTTTGCATAAATTTAACCGTGTTCAAAAGACAAATACCTTGTTCCCTGAAACGATAGCTTTCCAGTATCTCCTTCATCTAACATGCCATACTCCGAACCCGTAACGGAAAACTCCATTTTATCACCGTTATCCACCTGAAATGTTACATAATACCTTTTTGAAGGAGTGGCGCTGAATCCATGCGCACCGCTGATATCACCGGCATTTGCGTGCCTATGGAGTGAAATATTTGTTCTTTTTGACACGATTTTTGCGGAAACTGTTAAATGTGGAGAACGACTATTTTTGTTCCACTCGCTTGCACTTCTGACTGTTGCTGCTATAAAAATTCCAATAACAAGTGCAAATACTATGATAAATATGATTCCAAATGCACCATACTCAAAATCCATCTCAATTCTTGCACAACTAAAACGGTCTGACATAGAGCCTCCTTTTGTATAAAGTTTCACACTGCCTGAGACACAATTATTCTACCTCAAATAACGGTATCCATTCGAATCGGCAGCAGCATTTTACACAGCCACTCCCTTAACAGACAAGTCCACCTTTCATCTATGCTTGTTTATTCTATATCCTCTTCATTTCTTGTGCAAAATGCACATAGTATCCATGTCCCCATTCAGGAAAAAATACTTTTATTCCATGTCATATATCTTTTTCTTCATCAACAAATTTCCCGCATAAATGTTCATGTAAAAAAGACCCGGTCTGTGTTGTGGATGCATACAAAAATGTGAACCTTATAGGGAATGCCGGGTCTGATTCTGTCATTTATGTCCTTCCGCCACAGCCGATCGAAAAAAGAATTCGGCCTGCAATAAGAATAATTCAATCTTATAATATGTTCCCCATCTCCAAAGCCTTTTCCGGTTGTCAGGTTCATCCTCTCAATCACATAGAGCAGCTCACCCATTCCATAGAAATCTTTCTCCGTGATAAATATCGTATAGGTATCAGGCAATTCCTCAAATTCCTGTCCGGCATCCAAATTTTCAATATCCAACACACTTGAGTGGTATTCTCATCGCTGCCGACATCTCCCTTATATTATAATCGAAAACTGCCGGAAATACAACAGGAAGAAAGCCACTTTCCGCTTTCTTCCTGTTGTATAGTTACTTTTCACGGGATGGGTCAAGTAATAAAGCAACAGTTTAGACAAAGTGTTGCTTTTGGGCCTCCCGGACGCCGGATGAGGGAATCGGCCTGACTTTCTAAAGCATTACACATAATTGCTGGCGGCTGTTTTTGAATAATCTTATAAGTTTATATCAATTTGTATATAGGTTTGGCTTGTCAGTTCGTATACTATTGAGACAAAGTATGCGCATAAGACAAAGTGCGTAAAGCCGGATAAAACCAGCCGGATGGTGGGGAGCTGCCCTTGTTTCCTGTGACGTTGGAAGAATGTTTAGAAGCCCTTAGTATTCTGTACGAAACACAGGCGGCGAAGCCGCAGCGGCGCCTTTAGCTGCTGGCGTTAAGCCAGGGCGAACCAGGCGCCGCGTCCGTTCGGTACCATAGTGTAAATACAGAATGCTTAGGGATTCTTACATTCTGGAACAGGAACAAGAAACAAGGGCAGCTCCCCATAAGCGCGAACTTAAGCGGAAATGCAACAATTTACATAAAAAAAGTGTTGCGTACTGGCTACTCGGACGCAGGGAGAGAAAATCTGCCCCGTC
>CAJUBQ010000030.1 GCA_910584595.1 uncultured Eubacterium sp. | reverse complement strand
CTGGAACAGGAACAAGAAACAAGGGCAGCTCCCCACCATCCGGCGTCCGGTAATCAGGAAAAAACAACACTTTGTCTAAACTGTTGCTTTATTACTTGTCCACCCCCTGTGAATAGGAAC
Organism: uncultured Eubacterium sp.; assembly: GCA_910584595.1. Lineage (GTDB taxonomy): Bacteria > Bacillota > Clostridia > Lachnospirales > Lachnospiraceae > Eubacterium_J. The sequence goes on along the minus strand of CAJUBQ010000030.1, from coordinate 48,970 downwards.
TTTGATCCAACTGTTAAAAAAGGGATCAGGTGAAAAATAATGGCGCTGAAAGTAAAAATATGATAAAATATAAAAAAGATATGCAGAAGGGAGATTCAGGCATGAATAGAGGAACCGTAAGTCATGTGCTTCAAATGTTAGGTTATGAAAAAGAGAATATTGCGGAAAACTATTTTGTTCAGATCGATGGAACTTCTGCAGTTAAATATGATGTAGTTGCATTTAGTGACCAATATTTGAAAGATATATCAACTTCCTGTATTGCTGTGCAGAATGTGACAGATGAGCATGAGGAAGGACGGTATATCGATGGAGCTAAATATCTGGCCGTACCCGTTTTAATTATTTCCATGAATGACCGTATGCGTGTGTGGAAGATAAAAGCTGATAAAAGTACGCTCTTAAAAGATGATAAGTCTAACATGATTCAGTTGTATTTTGAAAGGAATCGTTTTGAATTTATGTCAGATTCTTTAATGGCATCAAAAATGGGATATCGGCAGATCGATTTTTGTGAAGCGGCTGGCTTGATTGATTTTTCGAGAGAAGCTACATGCAACATGCTAAGTGAAGAATTTGAAAAAGGATTTCTTGCTGCAAAAGCATATCTGATATCAAAAAAGAAAATAAACGGACAGGATTTAAACAATATAACAAGTATTACCATGCATGTAATAGCTGCTCTGATTATAAACAGTAAAGTTTCAGCAGTCGAAAAGCTGACGGATATCAGGATGCTGATTGACCGGCTGTCACAGCGATATCAGGAATATTTTGATGCAGAAATTATGAACCGGTATGGAGAAGAGCTTCCGTCCATAATATTTAACAGTTTAACTCACAGTATAAATTACCAAAGTGTGGATCATGAACTGTTAGGATATTTTTATGAATCTACATTGTTACAAATCAACAAAGTAAAAGCAGGAAATATTAGAAAAAAGTTTGGGATTTATTATACGCCCAAAGTTTTAAGCCAGCAAATGTCCAGGCAGATCCCATTTGAAATAGTTCCACCGGATGATAGGTATGTTCTGGATGGAACTTGCGGTTCTGGAAGTCTGCTGCTAAGCGCGTGTAAAAGATTAGAAAATCTGGTGCGTCTGGAACGTACAGACTATGACAGGCAGAAATATTTAGCAGATATGATACAAGGATATGATGTAGATAAATTTGCCTCAGAAGTGACAAAACTGTCTTTATTATTGTACAGTCTGCCGGCTGGAGTAAGATGGAATATTAAAGCTGGTGATTTGCTGCGGATGGACCATACGAAAATTCGTACACCATATATAATTTTAGGAAATCCGCCTTATGGAGAAAAGCGCGGAGACAGTAAGAGAGAACAAAAAGCAGCTGCATTTTTAGAGAAATACATGGAGCTGCTGCATGAGGATGGTTATCTTGGGATTGTTCTGCCGGAAAGCTTTATGCAAAATGATAGTGTAAAGCAGCAAAGAGATAAGCTGCTTAGCCGGTTTGATCTTTTAGAATTTTGGATGCTGCCAGGACAGATATTTGAAAATAACTGTTCAACGATTGTAATAATTGCTCGAAAAAAGCAGGTAGAAAAAGATAATATAACTAAAATCAGGATATTGACAAGGAATAAGTATTCTATCAAAAGATTTTTATCATATGGAAATTGGGATTTTGAATTTTTAAGCAATATTCAGTCAAAATGGATAAAAGAAAAGGAGATGAAAATATCTCCAATAGAAAAAATTTTGCAGAAAATAGTAAAGAATAACAAAAAAATAGAGGAATATTTGTCGGGGAGCGGTATGGGAATTATGCTCCCGTCAAATATCGAGCTTTCAGAGATGCAGTTTGATGGATGGGTACCGTATCTGAAAAATGCAAAGAATTTTCGAAAATATGTAATATCAGATAAAATGTCTGAAAAAATCCGGTTTGTAAATTATGCAATGACAGAAGAACAGCAGAAAAATATGAAAAAAAATTTTGAAGGGTTCAGACCTCGCAAAAATTTTGAACAACTTTATTCCGCCAAAACGAAGGTGCTTGTAAAAATGTCGTCAACACCTGGAAAAATAGATTGTATTCGTGCATTTGTTGACGAAGACAGAATATTTCCGGAACATTCATTCTTTTGTATGAAGGCTAAAGATGAGCAAATATCTGATTATATACTATGTGCGTTAGTGAACAGTAAAATAATCAATGCATATATACGGCGTGAATGTGTAAAACGGACAATAACAACGAAAACAATTAGAAGCATTCCTGTTCCAGAGTTTTCAAAGCAACAGAAAAAGAAGATAGAAGCATATTATTTCCAGATCAAGGAAGCATATTTATTTGGGGATGATGAGGAAATCTTAGCTTTGCAGGATAGACTTGATGATATTATTTATGATGCGTTTGGTTTAAACAGTGATGAAAAAGATCAGGTCAACAGGGTGTTTACGATATATCGAGGAATGGAAACGCATCCAGAGAACAAAAATAGATCAGAACAAAAATATTATAATGTTACAGGTGAGGTAATCAATATCATGACGAATCAGATGGTATGCAAAGTATTTCTGGCAGAACTTGGGGAATTAGAAATAAAATTGTCTGATTCGATGCCAGGATGGTTTTTAAGAGAAAAAGCTGAGTTTTCTGCAAAATTATGCAATGGCGATCTTTTCGATATAAAACCATTATTGTTTTCAGATTTAGATGATGATGACATTTATAATATGCTAAAAGCAGATATGATATAACAGGAGGAGCGGAATGGTAAAAACGGCACAAAAAATAAAATTTCTGGATGTTGGACATGGAGACAGTTCTGTCATATTCTTGAAAGATACAGGCTGCAAAACTGCAAAAGCAGTAATCATTGATATTGTGGATGCAGATAAAGCAGCTGACGAATTAGCAAGAGAAGATATCCGAATACTGAAAATACTTATTATTTCGCATTTTGATGCCGATCATTGTAAGGGTGTGAATGATTTTTTGGAAAAATTTTTAGCCAGAGGTAAAGTGAGGAGTATTTGCTATAATTTAGACAGGTGGAAGCCTACACAGATCATGCGGTGTTTGTTAAGAAGATTTCTGGAGTTATGCCGTATGCATAGTTGTACGTTATTAGGGGTCCATTTAGATACGAATATGCATAAGCATGAATTGATTGGAGATGACTCCGCAAAGTTATCTGTTATTTATCCAAATGAAGAGGATAATACGATAGAATATTTGAATCACAACACAAATAATAAATCTATTGTCTGCATATTGGAAAGTGCATCATGTACGACTTTATTTCCGGGTGATTTGGAAGCAGAAGGATGGGACAGGCTGCTGAACCGATTGCCTGCATTAAAATGTGATATTTTAAAGATGCCGCATCATGGGGCGTTTTATGCAGATGATAAAGCAGCCGGCACAAACCGAATAGTTAAAAGCTTGAAACCCAAAATGGCAGTTATTTCGACAAAAGAACATAAAAGATACCGGCATCCTGATTTAGAAACAGTAAAAGTATTAAAAAAGAATGGGGTACGAATATATTGTACAGAGTATACCAATATGTGTCAATGCAGTACAATTGAACCGGAAAGAAAATGTTATGGAGATATAGAAATTATTGTAGACAAGTCTGGATATCAGATATTTACAGAAAAAAACATGGCGTTATCTTTGCATCAACCTGCCTGCATTTGATACAAGAAAAATGGACAAGTTCGCAAAGCAGGCAAAAGTCGTGTATATCGTGGAGAAAATAAATGACGAAAAAAGAAGAGGTAATTGCTTATTGTCTGAAACTTGCAGACGTATATGAAGATTATCCGTTTCATGACCAAAACTGGTGCGTCATGCGGCATAAAAAAAATAAGAAAGTATTTGCATGGATTTTTTATAAAGATGGCAATGTCTGGGTAAATGTGAAATGTGACCCAGAGTGGCGTGATTTTTGGAGGCAGGCATTTGTCTCTGTAGTGCCTGCATTTCATTTGAATAAAGAGCATTGGAACTCGATGATTCTGGATGGCAGTATTCCAAAGGAAGACATACAGCGAATGATTGTGGAAAGCTATGATCTGACCGGGCCAAAATCCAAAAAATGAAGATGACTGCCAGAGTTTTTACAAACTCTGGCAGTCATCTTCATTTTTTAGATCATCTTTAGAGACCATTTTGATGGCTGCGGCATCTAATATATGTAAGCAATAGAAAATGAAAAATGCTGGCCGGCAGGAAAGGACAATATGAAAAAGGAGCAATTAGGAGAGCTGATTATTCGCTCTGAAGATATGCTGTACCATGTGGCAAAAACACTGCTTTGCAATGATGCGGATTGTGCAGATGCGATACAGGAAGCCATTGTAAAGGCTTTTGCCAATTTGCATAAGCTGCGGGAGGATTCTTATGCCAGGACATGGCTGACAAGAATCTTAATCAACGAATGTTATGGCGTGATGCGCAGGGAAAAAAGAATTGTTTCATTGGATGAATATTATTGTGAAGAAACAGAAGAATACAAAGATTATACGGATTTATACGAAGCGCTTCGTCATCTTGCACCGGAAATCCGAATATGTGTTACGCTTTATTATCTGGAAGGATACAGTGTCAGGGAGACGGCACAGCTTTTAGGGATAACGGAAAGTGCAGTTAAGAACCGGCTGGCGCGTGCCAGGGCAAAACTGCGCAGCGAATTGGAACCGGCAGCTGGCACCTGAAATTTTGTTAGCATGGAGTATTCATTTACGAGAATGCTAATATTTGAAGGAATCATCGGTTGGAATCGTAAAATGGAGGGATGGGTATGAGAATTGAAAATATCAAAAATGATTTTCCGAAAATGCCGCAGGAGATAAGGGATATGATGGAAAAGGAAGTGGAAAAACAAATACATATGGAAACAAAACAAAAATGGAATACAAAGCTGAAACCAGGACGTACACTGGCCGCATCTATTGCAGCAGTTATGATTTTTAGTACAACAGTATTTGCGGGAGTCAGCATTTACCGGATGCAGCGTGAACCGGTTGGTAGATATGGTGTAGATGTAAAGGTTGTAAAAGATGCAGATTCTCAGACAGTATCCAAATCTGCAGATGATACAGAGGATGGAACATCTGTGGCGATTGAGGATGTCAGGCTGCAGGTAGGGTATCTTCCGAAAGGAATGGTACAGACAGAAGAGGGCAAATACAGCTTTGAAGACCATCTGTATCAGGGAGGGGTATCTATTGTATTTTATCGAATGGATACAGGAGACAGTGCGTTTGACATGCTCCATGACGATGTGCTTTCCAGTGAGAATGTAACGATTAATGGGCATGAAGGTGTTTACCTGGAATATCCGAATTTGTTTGGAGATGAGACAATATTTAATCAGCGGATTTACGTTGCATACCCGGATTTACACTATGTCATGCAGATGTTTGCAGCGGCAGATGTTTCCAAAGATGAGGCATTAAAGATTGCAGAAGGTATTCGGCTGTTGCCTGCAAAAAATGCATCGGATCAGAATATTGTTCATGCATGGAACTGGAGCGATTATCTGGGCTCTTTAAAAGAACAGAAGAAAGAAGAGCAGGCTGCAGAATCTTTCGAGGTGAAAGTCACAGCATCAAAACAGGAGATGAATCATACACATGCAATTGGTGAAAGCTTTCCGCTTTTATCTTATGAGGAAGGCAAAGCAATCGATTGCGGCCTTTCAGTAAAGGTATCGGATGTAAAAATCTCAGATGATTATAGTCTGCTGAAGACGACTGTTTTAGATGAAGATTTGCTGAAAGAAACAGATGAAAACGGCAAACTGCTTCCGGCAGAGATTCGCTATATCAAAGAAGGAAATGCGGATGCGTTAAGTGAAGTAGTAAAAATACGCAAGGTTCCGCAAAAATTGATCTATGCAGCTGTGGAATATACAAATACAACGGATAAGGAGCTTACAGATGTATTGTTTTTTGGCACACTGCAGCGGATCAGTGAGAAAAACGGAGAAATGCATATGATGCAGGAATATGAGCAGCCGTCTAAGTCAGATCAATGGACACGGGTTGAAAATGCTGCGTTATCAAGTATGAAGGAAATGCAGTATTATGATGTGCATGGAGGGGAGAGACAGAATAATTATATTACATCAATAAAACCGGGGGAGACAGTTACCGTACATATGGGGTGGCTTGTGACAGAGGAAGAGCTCGACAAATTGTATTTGAGTCTGGATACGTCTGCAGCCTCCGATATATTTACAGAATCAGCGCTTTTGACAGGGTATGTAGATATTAGGAATGGAATCGGAAACGAGAACGATAAGCACAACGAATAGCATGGATAGTTATGGTAATTTTAGATAATTTGAATATAGATTTTAAATTTTTTTGTACGAAAAAGATACTGGACAAATCAGGTTCATTTGTGCTAGAATTAAGAAAATTAAGAATTTCATAAAAAACATTAAAAAACGAAGGCGTTTTGCAAATTATGCAAGGCGTCTTTTTGCTTTTTTGGAGGAAAACAGTATGAAACGTACATTGGATTTTATCGATCATCAAATTATTAGTTTATTACAGGAAAATGCAAGAATGTCTTTGAAGGACATTGCAGCCAGAGTGTTTTTATCTTCTCCGGCAGCGTCCGCGAGACTGGAAAAGCTGGAGCGGGAAGGATATATTACCGGATTTCATGCAAGCATTAATCATGAAATGATGGGATATCATATTAAAGCGTTTATTACACTGGCAGTCGATGCCAGACTCAAAGATGAATTTTTAGAGAATATGCGCCGGTGCAGAAATGTCATTGAATGTAATTGTATTACCGGTGATTATGCGATGCTGTTAGAAGTCGTATATCCAAATACAGAAGCATTGGAGCGGTTTGTCGGTAAACTGCAAAAGTATGGCAAAACGCAGACGCAGATTGTTTTTTCAACTGCGGTAGAGCATAGGGAGCTGTCCCCTGAGGTAGAGATTGAGAGAGCCGGATAAATCCGGCTCTTTTTCTGTTGCTATGCTGTGTCAGATCATTATTTGTTTACTATAGAAAAAAATATGTTAACATTTAACAGAGTTTCTATTGACAAATGGTGAAAATAGTTTATAATTAATACTGACAAATGGTTAAGCAAAAGAAAGAAGAGGTTAACAATATGAACGAAAAAACAGTAAGCGTATTGCCGGTTCGACAGTTATGTTTGATTGCATTAATGGCCGCATTGATGTGTCTGCTCGGCCCATTGGCCGTTCCGATTGGCCCGGTGCCAATTTCGGTTATGACTTTTATTATTTATTTGACCATGTATTTGCTGGGAATGAAGATGGGGACTGTCAGCTGTATGATTTATTTGCTTCTGGGATTTGTTGGCGTTCCGGTATTTGCCGGGTATACGGGAGGAGCCGGTAAACTGCTTGGCCCAACAGGCGGCTATTTAATTGGATATCTGTTTTTGACGCTTATCGGCGGTTTTATAATGGAAAAAACGGCATTTAAGAGAATCTGGTGTATGGCGGGAACGATTGTTGGAACAGCAGTATTATATTTATTTGGAACAGTATGGTTTATGATTTTGATGAAATGTGAGTTTACATATGCGTTGTCCGCTTGCGTTATTCCATTTCTGATTGGAGATCTGGCTAAAATTGTTTTGGCAGAGTTAGTCGGCCAGGAAATAAGGAAAAGGCTGAAATCAGCTCATTTAATTGGGTAGGAAATGTTTTTTATTAGCGGCATATGATAAATTCCTTTTCCGGCATCCTAAGGAACTGTATGTAAATAACCCATGATCTTTGCTTGTCTTTTTCTCTGATAGAGCCATGCAAAAATCAGTTACATAGCCCGCTACAGCGTGCCCCTTAGGGTATGCGCCTGATTTTTGTATGGCGCTCTCGAAGAAAAATCAGGTGCAAATATCACAGGTTAGTTACATACAGTTCCTTAGGAACTGTTTAAAAGTTGTCTCTGAACAGCTCTTTATTTTCGCATCATGTCATAAATCCATTTCCCGGCGTCAGAAAGTTCAGAACGCTTCCAGTCGGAAGTTTTTGTGCAACTGCTTTTAATCAGAGCAGATGCTTCCTCTTTATTTGATAAATTCCATGCAACACAACTGATTTTATTTTGATCGAGCAGTTTCATCCAGCGTTTTGCTTCTGCCTGATTGACAGAGCCGGATCCGCCAGCTTCGCAGATTCCAAATTCAGAGACGAATACCGCAAGTCCGCTGTCAATGGCTGTCTGAAGTTTTTTTCGAAAATCTTCCTTATGCGTCGATGCATAAAAGTGAAATGCATACATGAGGTTACTTCCTGAAATAGGAGAAGCGGCGGCAGTATCCACATCCTGAGACCAGGTTGGCGTACCGATAATAATGACAGCTTGTTCATCCTGTTTGCGAATCGTTTTAATGACAGATTTTGCATAAGCTTGAATCTCTTTCCAGGAAACGCTGCCGTTTGGTTCATTGCAGATCTCATAAATGACATTTTCATGTTCCTTGTATTTTTGAGCCATGGATTTAAAAAACGCTTTGGCTTGTTTTTTATATGTATTTGGATTGGAATCGCTTAAAATATGCCAGTCGATGATGACATACAAACCAAGCTCATCACAATAAGAGACTGCTTTATCAATGATTGCTTTCAAATCTTTTTGATTTTGGGCAGAACCGGTACAGTATCCATTGTATTCAGCAGTATACATTGCAAGCCGTATGACCTGTGCGCCCCACCGATCGCGCAATGTTTGGAATGCTTTTTTATTTACATATTGCGGAAACCAGGACAGACCATGTGTGCTGACGCCTTTTAACTGAACCGGACGGTTCTTACTGTCCACAAGCTGAGCGCCGGACACTTTTAAACGGCCATAACGCTGCACAGGTGTTTTGACAGCAGCCTCAGACTGTGCAATAGTTAACGGGATGCCGTTCGAAGCAGGCAGCACGAAACAGCAAATCAGGATGGACAGCAGAAAAAAGATTGGTTTTCTTAAAGTTATTTTGAAATTCATCAATGGTATTCTCCTTTCAAATGATTTCACTGGAGCTGGTGATTTGTAAAAATATTCGTTTTCTGATTATAAATAGTATATCATGATTTTTCTGGCGCTCAACCAGAATTTATAAAAATTTGCCCTGCTATGCACAGATTGTCGTCGATTCATGTCAAATTCCGTTCGATTCATGCGAAACTACCCATAAATTTTGTGGATGGCTCTATAATGTAGAAATATCATAGAAAAGGAGTATTAGATCATGAAAACTAAGACGATACATTTGTGTAAAAGAGGGCTGGCGTTGTTGCTGGCGGTAGCGCTATGTATCTCCATTCTGCCGGGAATGGCGATGTTTGCAGAGGCAGCGACTCCGTCCAAGACCATTTCAGCCTCAATTAAATTCTATAATCACACAGGCAAACGGATCACGGAGCTATACTTCGAAGATTCCAATGCCGAAGATTACGGGGATGAATATTTAGCCGTCCGTAATTTCAGATATTGGAGCAACAATCGGTATATTATGGTTCCGCTGGAATTTAAGAAAAGCGCTGCGCTTGACTTTTTTATCCGCTACAGCGATGGCTCGGGTTACGAGGCGAAAGGACTAAAACTATCGAAGGCGAAAGCTTTGGACAGTGTCATTGACCTGACGAAGTCACGTGTCTCTTTGAAGGTAAAAAATAGAAAAGTCGCTTCCGTGAAATTTGTAAAAAAAGAGGATACAGCGCCAGGTGTCACCGGAGTAAGCTTAAACGAGACAACCGCAACGCTTATGGCGGGTCAGACGATGAATCTGACTGCAACGGTAAGCCCAAGCGGCGCGAACAAGAAGGTGACCTGGACCTCAAGCAATACCTATGTTGCCACTGTAAACAGTGTCGGAAAGGTGAAAGGAATAAGGACAGGGACGGCGACAATCACTGCAAGGACAGCGGATGGGGGTTATACAGCCGCCTGTCAGCTTACAGTTACCGAAAAGGTGGTTAATGCCTTGATGAATTTTTATAATAATACGGGCAAACAGATTACGGAGCTGTATTTTGAGGATTCCGACGCAGACGATTATGGGGAGGAGTATCTGACCGCATCCGGTCTCACAGGCTGGGGGAATAAAGAGACTATTCAGGCGCCGATCACATTTGCACAAGAAGCAGCCCTTGATTTATATATCCGCTGCAGCGATGGCTCAGAGTATGAGGCGAAGGGATTAAAGCTTGCAAAGGTTCAGGCGGACGGTGCCAGGATCGAACTGACGTTGTCCCGGGCCACACTTTCAGTAAATGGAAGTATAAAAGCTACGGCTGCTTTTAAAACGAAGAATTCGGCGAAAGTTACCAGTGTAAAACTAAACAAGACCTCATTGTCGCTTAAAATTGGCAATGTGGCGTATTTGAGAGCGACGGTAGGACCGAGTGGAGCAAATAAGAAAGTGTCATGGACTTCAAGTGATCCTTCCGTTGCGACCGTAAGCAGCGCTGGCAAGGTGACAGGCATAAAAGCCGGAACGGCTATGATTATCGCGACGACAGTGGATGGTGGGCATACTGCCGCCTGTCAGGTTACGGTTGCCGCAAAGATGATTTCCGCATCGATCAACTTCTATAATAATACGGGCAAGCAGATCGATGAGCTGTATTTTGAAGAGAGCGGGAATCGCAGCTGGGGCAATGAGTATCTGGCAACACAGAAAATGAGATATTGGACTGCCGGAAAGTATCTTCGGGTTCCGTTGAAATTTACCTCAGATGTTTCCCTTGATTTTTATATCCGCTGCAAAGACGGCTCAGAGTATGAGGCCAGAGGACTTAGTCTTGCAAAGGCGAAGGCTTCTGGCGTCAAAATTGAGCTGACGGTATCCGAGGTCAGCCTGGTAGTGGATGGCGTTGTCGCCGCTGCCGCAGCATTCGTGCAAAAGGAGGCTCCGACAGCCGCAAGCGCTACGCTTAGCGATGCCGACTGGGCTGCCCTGCAGAGTAATTATAACGCACTGGCCAAAGTTTATAATGAAGCTGTAAGCCTATACAACTCGGATCAGATCAAAGCTAACAAAGATATTGAGACGGTGATGAAAGAGGCGAAAAACCTGATCGAGCAGATGGGTATGATTGACCGCGGAGAGTTAAACATTGCAGATGGACAAAAGCTCAACGGAGCGATGAAAGTGACAGCGGAGGCATTGGAGAAAATCGTTGCGGCTATGGAGGTTATTCCAGCGGCACGCACGATTAACGTCAAATTTATCAACGCGACAACTGTGGATTTTACGAATTTTTCAGCCAAGCCGCAGGGTGGCGCCGGAAGCAATCCAGTAACATTAAAGTCAGGTTTTGGAGAGACGATGCTGCAGTTTACGGTAGCTGACAACGTGAGCGCTTTTGAGATCACTTTTGTGGAGAGTGCGAATAACCAGCCTTATACGATGACTGTGACGTTTGATTCCAGTGTAAAGGATGGCGACACGCTTACGGTTCAGTTTAATGTGAACGAGGAGACACAGGAGATCGTATACAGTCAGATTTAACTGTAAATAATTCTGCAGACAGATAAAAAAGATTGGACATTTTATGATCCAATCTTTTTTATCTGTTTTTTGTTGCTTTAGGAAAGTAGCAAGTTACAGAAATCCCTTCATTCACGACAAAAATGCAATAGATTATTTCTGGTAACTATGATAAAATAAGTCAGATACAAATCAAACTTAGGAAAAAGAGGAAATGAATATGAAAATATTAATTATCAGACACGCAGATCCGGACTATGAAGCAGATTCTTTAACCGAACAGGGATGGAAAGAAGCAGGTCTTTTGGCAGAGCGTATCTCAACTATGGATATTGCGCATTTTTATGTGTCGCCATTAGGCAGGGCAAAGGATACGGCAAGTCTTACTTTGAAAAAAATGAAGCGGGAAGCGGAAGAATGCCAGTGGCTCAGGGAATTTGCCCCGGTCATTCGCCGGCCGGATAAGGAAGGCATGTCCATTACGTGGGACTGGCTGCCGCAAGACTGGACGATGGATGCAGATTTTTATGATAAACAGGCGTGGATGGAACATGCAGTGATGAAAGATGGGAAAGTGGCCGAGGAGTATACCTGGGTGGTGAACTCTTTCGATCAGCTGTTAGAACGGCATGGATATGTGCGGGAAGGGAATTATTATCGTGCGTTGCGCAATAATATGGATACGATCGCATTTTTTTGCCATTTTGGACTGGAATGTGTGCTGCTGAGTCATTTGATCGGCGTTTCGCCAATGGTATTGTGGCATGGCACATGTGCGGCGCCGTCTTCGGTGACGACAATTGTGACAGAGGAGCGCAGACAGGGGATTGCGTCGTTTCGAATGAGCAGCTTTGGGGATGTTTCACATTTGATCATGGCAGGAGAACAGCCATCATTTTCCGCACGTTTTTGCGAATGTTTTGAGAATGTATATGAGCGGCATGATTAAACGGAGAACAATCAGACATGAACATAAAAATATCGGTGAGGAACCTCGTGGAATTTATTTTGCGCAGCGGCGATATTGATAACCGGGGTGCAGGTGGGATGCAGATGGAAGCGATGCAGAGGGGGAGCCGGATACACAGGAAGCTGCAAAAAAAAGCCGGCCCGCTGTATCATGCGGAAGTTCCGTTAAAAATGGAATTTACGGAAGAAGACTATACTGTAGTTCTGGAAGGCAGGGCAGACGGCGTTTTTGAATCGGATAACGGGATTGTGATTGATGAGATCAAAGGTGTATTTTTGGATGTGTCAAAAATGACAGAACCGAGTGTGGTACATTTAGCGCAGGCAAAATGTTATGCTTTTATTTATGCGCTGCAAAACCATCTGGAAGAGATTGGAGTTCGCATGACGTATGTCAATCTGGATACGGAAGAGGTACGGTATTTTTTGGAACATGATTCTTTTCAAGATTTGGAAACCTGGTTTCAGGCATTGATGGCAGAGTATAAAAAATGGGCGAAATTTCAATATGACTGGCATCTGATCAGGCAGGATTCCAGTAAAGGGCTGGAATTTCCATTTTCCTACCGCAAAGGGCAGAAGGAGCTGGTCAGCGGCGTTTATCGGACGATGCTGCGTAAGAAAAATCTGTTTATTCAGGCTCCGACCGGTACCGGTAAGACGATTTCGACGTTGTTTCCTGCGGTAAAAGCAGTTGGAGAAGGACTGGGAGATAAGATTTTTTATTTAACTGCCAAGACGATTACGGCGGCAGTGGCAAAAGAAACGTTGGATTTATTTTATAAAAATGGTTATCGGGCAAAAACGGTGCAGATTACGGCAAAAGAAAAACTGTGCATGATGGAAGAGACGGAGTGCAATCCGGATGCATGTCCTTATGCAAAGGGGCATTTTGACCGTGTGAATGATGCTGTGTACGATTTGCTGTATCAGGCAGATGTTTTTACAAGGGAGGAATTGATCGGGCAGGCTGAAAAGTATCGGGTCTGCCCGTTTGAATTATGTTTGGATACGTCGTCCTGGGCAGATAATATTATTTGTGATTACAATTATGTATTCGACCCTAATGTATATTTGAAACGATTTTTTGCAGAGGGAATCCGTGGAGATTATTTCTTTTTAGTGGATGAAGCGCATAATCTGGTAGAGCGCGGCAGGGAAATGTACAGCGCTTGTTTGTACAAGGAAGATTTTTTGGCAGTCAAAAGGATCGTAAGTAAGTACAGTGTAAAGCTTGCAAAACAGCTGCAAAGATGCAATCAGATTTTATTGGGCTATAAGCGGGAGTGCGAGCAGTTTCAGTATCATGAAAATATTTCTCAGTTTGTATTCGCACTGATGCGGCTGGCAGGAGAATACGAAGTTTTTTTACAGAAAAACAGAGAATTTGAAAATCGGGATATCGTGTTAGACTTGTATTTTCAGATACGAGGCTTTATAGAAACGAGCGAAGGGCTGGATGAAAATTATGTCATTTATTCAGAGCATGAAGGGGACCGGTTTAAAATTCGGCTGTACTGTGTGGATCCTTCCTTCAATCTGCAGAAGCGCCTGGATAAAGGCCGCAGTACAGTCTTTTTTTCAGCAACACTTTTGCCGATTCAGTATTATAAAAGCCTGCTAAGCACAAAAGAGGATAATTATGCAGTCTATGCAGAGACAGTGTTTTGTTCGAAACAGCAGCTTCTTTTAATTGGCAGTGATGTGACAAGCAGGTATACGCAGCGGAGCGATGAACAATATGAGCGTATGGCGGAGTATGTCTATCAGACCGGATTGCAGAAAAAGGGCAATTATATTGTATTCTTCCCTTCGTATAAGATGATGGAAGATGTGTATGACAAATTTCTGGCCAAAAATCAGGAGGAAATGGATTGTATCCTGCAGACAAGTGGGATGAGAGAAACAGAACGAGAACAATTTCTGGGAGAATTTGCAGCTGTGCGTGACAAGTCTATGATTGCATTTTGTGTGATGGGCGGTATTTTTGGAGAAGGGATTGATCTAAAAGAAGAGCAGCTAATCGGGGCTGTTATCATAGGAACAGGCTTGCCACAGATTGGAAATGAACGTGAGATATTAAAGCAGTTTTATGACAATCGGTCCGGCAATGGATTTGATTATGCATATCGGTATCCGGGAATGAACAAAGTGCTGCAGGCGGCGGGACGGGTCATTCGTACTGTTTCGGATATTGGAGTCATTGAGCTGTTGGATGAACGGTTTTTGCGCCGCGAATATCGGGAGCTGTTTCCGCGGGAATGGCAAAGCTATGAAGTGTGCAATGTTGGCAATGTAGCACAAAAGCTGCAGCAGTTTTGGAATTGCAGTGACAATGCATTGGCAAAATAAAAGGGCTGTCAAATATCAGGCAGCCCTTTTATTTTAGTAAAGATCTTCTAAATATTCTTCCAGGCAGATGTCACGCTCATGTATTTCCTGTGCAGCTGCCTGTCCTACATATCGGTAATGCCAAGGCTCATAAATAATTCCGGTAAGGCTGCTCTTCTGATTTGGATAGCGTAAAATAAATCCATATTTCCAGCTGTTTTCTAACAGCCATTGCTGGACAGGCGTGTATTCCTGAGCGGCATCTAACATTTGATGGCTTTTATCTACAATATCGACAGCAAGTCCGAGCTGGTGCTCGCTTGTACCGGGGCGTGCAACAGAAGTAGCAGCTTTCGCTTTTGCATCTTTTTTTGAATATCCTTGCGCACGCAGTTCATCAATTCTTTCCTGAAACAGTGATTCCTGCTTTTCCTGAGAGCGGTACGAGGAGCAGATTAACGGCTGCAGACCGGCTTTGCGGCAGTCGTTCATCATGTTTGACAGCGCCGGATAGCATCGGCTGTCAATGGAGTGACCGTTTGGCAGCGGCGTCAGGGAAATTTCATAATCATCCGGAAGCTTATTCCAGGGATTTACTAAAATCAAATTCCAGTCACCGGACACATATGTAAGCTGCGTTGTCTCATCGTCACCAGCGGCTGCGTCGATCAGCGGTCCGGATGTCAAAGGTTCCGGGACAGATGGTATGATGCTGTCTGTCTCAGCAGAAAATGGTAATTGATTGTCCGTATAAGAATAATAACTCTCGTGATCTGTTTCCTCATTTACAGTATAAAACGTCTGCTCATCTGTATTTTTCATCTGTTGCTGCTTAGCGGTATCTTTGTCAGAGGATTGTGCCTTGCGGTTTTCACCGGATTCCTCTTTTTGTTTAGGATTGTCGGAACGATTGTCTTTTTCCTGTGATGGAAGATTATCATCTGTTTTGGAACTTTCTTTGCGCACTGCGTTCACAGGAGATGTTTCATTCGCATTGACTGACTGCTGCGGAGCAGAAAGCTGCGCCATTGTTTTTTCAGAAGGACGTTTCCAGCCGTACAGATCAAGCTGTGGTTTTATCATATGCCACTGTGCATCGGCGAGTAATGTGATTGTAAACACAGAAGTGCAAAGTGCGCATTTGATACAAAGCCGGCTGATTCGGTATGGGTTTTTATTTTTATTTTGATGCTTATTCTTTTGTGTGATTTTTCTGCGTTTAGAAGCATGTGCTGTATATTTGGATGGCTTCTTTTGTGTATGCATGGCAGTACCTCACTTTCCTGTAAGGATAAATGAAACATAATATCCCATATAGTTATCGGAAGCTACATAATAATCATAATAGAAAGGTGCAAAGATTCGACATTATTTTGGCATCTAAACAGAGCGATGGTTTTATTAATTCAGGATCATGCATTCCGGTCGTATTTTAAAAGGGATCCGGATGAGTGTGCCGTTTTCTTCTTTCAATTGTATGGTATAATATGCTTCTATGATACCGGCGTCTTTTTCAAACAGTGAACTAAAGGAGTGGACAAAAGAAGGTTCCAGCGCTGTTGCGGGAAGTTCGTAATAGTGTTCTGCAAATTTTGCAGCAGCATTTGCAAATGTGTCCAAAATATCTCGGTTGCCCGAAGAAGCCAGTTCCTGTATCTGTTCGATAAACATGGAAAATGAAACAGCTTTTCCGCTTTGATCGTCAATCCAAATATCAATCCAATAGCCGGAATCAAAATAGATGGAACAGGACCAGACAACTGCTGTCGTGATATCCACAGAAGATGGTTCGGAATGGTCCTGGGTGGAGGTTTCCGCATCGACAGCTGAAGAGTACGGCTGATCGTTGACAAGATCGGTGTAATCGTTTCGCTCGGCAACAACAGCAAGCTGCAGACTTGTCGTATAGTTTGTAATGTCATAGTTAAGATCAGAGGAGATCACGTTATATTTTTGCAGCAGCCGAATCGATTCTGAAGCAATCGTATAAATTTCTTCCTCTGTTCGTTTGCTTCCGGTAGACGGATATTCTACAAAATAGTGCGCTCTGGTAAACAGACGAAGGGTATCGTACAGGCTGGAACTATAGGTAAGTTCCGGCGGTTCTATTGCAGGATGTTCTATTTTGGCAAAAATCTGCCGATCCTGATAATTATTCAGTGCGGAGGGCAGTAAAAACCCGGCAGCGCAGACAGCAAGGGTGACAGACAGATAAAAGCAGGTAATTAAAAACTTTTTCATGCAAGTCCTCCTTTCAGGTCCACGATAACAGTTGTGCCACATTCTTCTTTACTTTCAAAAGCAATCGTTCCGTGATGCATTTTTGCAATTTGCGCACAAAGAGTCAGGCCAAGTCCTGCGCCGCCTTCTGCCCGGGATCTGGATTTATCTACACGGTAGAAAGCTTCGGTAATATGTGAAAGCGCCATGGGTGGAATGCCTCTGCCATTATCTGAGACTTTAATTTGGCAGCCTTGCGCAGTCATCACGGAAGTTATCGTTATATTACCGCCTTCTGAAAGCGCTTTTCTGGCATTTTCGATCAGATTGACAAGCAAAGAACCAAAAAAATCAGTATCCAGCATACAATACCCCTGTTCACAAGCACAAGTAAGTGTGATATGCTCTCCCGCAAGCACAGGTTTCAGATGGTTTACGAGACTGGTAGTAATATCTGCCGGGGAGGCTTTTGCAAGTGTAAACGATTCGTTTTTTGACACAAAGATATCGAGTAATTTCAGCGACAGATGTTCCAGCCGCTTTCCTTCGGAAAAAATATACTTTGCGGCGTCGATTTCGTCTTCTTTGGACAAAGACTGGCTCCTTAACAAGTCTGCATATCCGATAATAGATGTCATAGGAGTTTTCAGTTCATGTGTAAAATTTCCGATAAACAAATTTTGGCGTTCCATAGATTCCTGCAGATCTTCGATACTTTTTTGCAGGTGGTCAGCCATCAGATCAAAATCTCTGGAAACAGCGCCAACTTCATCATTGCTTTTCACTTTGCTGCGGAAGTCGTAATTACCAGACGCAATTTCACGGGAAGCTTTTGACAGACGCGCTAATGGCCTGGTCAGGAAAAATGCGAGGATATACGATAAACAGGCGCATGCTACGATGAGAATCACAAAAATCTGCTGGTAAAGATCCTGCTGGCGGGTGCGTGCTTCGTAAATCGAAGAAATATCATAAGCCGCATCCAGATAGTATGCTTTTTTGCCGACAAAAAAAGAGCCGGAAAGCTGAAGGTAATAATGAAAATCCGGCGCTGAAAATATGGTGCAGGCAAGGTGGGACGTGTCCATATGATCGGAAAGATTTTTAAAATGAGCAGCAATCGTCCCTTTGGAATATAACGTCTCCGTTTGCGAATGCAGCTGCAAAGCAGCGCCAAATGCATCCTGCGCAGAGAGCTGTTCTAATATTTTGGAGATATCTTTTTCATCTGTCCACTTGCCCATATTGTTTACAACCTGCAGTGTATTTAAGATCATGCGGTACGATTCCTGTGCCGCTGTTTTTTCCTGCTGCAAAGATGTATGAAACGTAATGGAAATCAGGGCGCTTCCGCCTGCTCCAAAACAGAGCGCCATTAAAGTAATCATACAGCAGGTAGCTTTGATTCGAAATTTCATGTTTTTACCTCAAGCCGGTATCCGACCTTATTTACCGCAAGCAGTTCTTTTTCCAGATGTGCTTTGCGGCGTAGACGCTGGATATGCAGATCCACAGTTTTGCTTCCATAAATAAATTCTTTTTCCCAGATCCGTTCATAGATTGTTTCACGATACAGAGCAGTATTTGGATTTTGCACAAATAACAGCAGCAGTTCATATTCTTTTGGCGTCAGTGCAATATCGACTCCATCGCGTGTCACTTTTCTTGAACGGGTATCAATCAATAGTCCCGCAATGTTGATCGTTTCTTCTGTTTTATGATAACGGCGCAGTACGACATCTACACGTGCCAGCAGTTCCATAATTTCAAACGGCTTTACAATGTAGTCTTCCGCGCCCATGCGCAGACCTTTCACTTTGTCTAAAACCGAATTTTTAGCAGTAATAAAAATCACAGGGATTTCCAACGGGCGGATATATTCCATTAACTCAAAACCATCAATATCCGGCAGCATAATATCCAATAAAATAAGATCATAGCTTGTGGCATCGATAAGATCAGCAGCTTGCGTACCGCTGAATGCGCAATCGCACAAATATCCGGCATTTTTCAAGCTTAGACGAATCAGGTTGGAGATCGGTTTTTCATCTTCCGCGATCAGTATATGAATCAAGGCAAGTTCCTCCAAAATGAAGATTTTGGTAACAGTTCAGACAAGCTGACTTGTTACAGACTTTGTAGAGTTTCTGCGCATTTACCTTACAGCGCTAAAGCATCAAAATGGCAAATAAGAATAAGTAAATTGTATCAAAGAACTATGGAAAAAGCAAACAGAATGCGTTATACTCTCTATGTATATATTTATTGATGACACACAGGCTTTGCATTACAATGCAAGACTACACTAGAATTCAGGAGGAAATCAAAATGGGAAATGTAAGACGCGTATTTGCGGAAAAAAAGCCGCCCTTTGCCGTTGCTGCAAAGTCTTTAAAGCATGAGATCAGGCATTACCTGGGTATTACAGGCGTTACAGATGTACGTGAGCTGATTCGCTATGATGTAGAAAATATTTCAGATAAAACCTTTGAGATAGCCAAAATCACAGTATTTTCAGAACCGCCTGTGGATGATATTTATGAAGAAACGTTTGATGCAAAAGGAGGCAGAGTATTTTCTGTGGAATATTTGCCGGGACAGTTTGACCAGAGGGCAGATTCGGCGCAGCAGTGTATCCGGTTATTAAACAATACGGAAGAGCCGATGATTCGTACGGCAGTCACTTATGTGATTTCAGGACAGATGAGCGACCGTGATTTTGAGACGATAAAAAAACATTGTATCAATCCGGTTGATTCAAGAGAAACCGGGACGAAGAAACCGGAAACACTCGTACAGAATTTTGATGAACCCAAAGATGTACTTATTTTTGATTCATTTATCACAATGCCGCCAGACGAGCTCAAGGAGTTGTATCAATCTTTAAATCTTGCAATGACGTTTAAAGATTTTCTTCATATTCAAAATTACTTTCAAAACGAAGAAAAACGAAATCCTTCGATGACGGAAATCCGGGTCCTTGATACGTATTGGTCAGATCATTGCAGACATACGACGTTTTTAACAGAGCTTACAGAGGTTACGTTTGCTGACGGCTATTATCGCAAACCAATCGAAGAGACGTATCAGGACTATCTGGCTTCCTTTCAAAACCTATATGAAGGACGCAGCGATAAGTTTGTCTGTCTGATGGATCTTGCGCTGATGGCTATGAAGCGGCTGAAAAAGGAAGGAAAACTGCAGGATCAGGAAGAATCGGATGAGATCAATGCCTGCTCGATTGTCGTTCCTGTGGAGATTGATGGAAAAACGGAAGAATGGCTTGTGAATTTTAAAAATGAGACACATAACCATCCTACGGAAATCGAACCTTTTGGTGGCGCTGCGACCTGTCTGGGCGGTGCGATTCGTGATCCGTTGTCCGGGCGTACGTATGTCTACCAGGCAATGCGTGTGACAGGAGCGGCAGACCCGACGGTTCCGGTCAGTGAGACATTAGAAGGAAAACTGCCGCAGAAAAATTTGACGCGAGGTGCAGCAAGAGGCTATTCTTCTTATGGAAATCAGATCGGACTTGCTACCGGATATGTGAAGGAAGTATACCATCCGAATTATGTAGCCAAGCGAATGGAAATCGGAGCAGTTATGGGAGCAGCTCCAAGATCAGCGGTACAGCGTTTAACATCTGATCCGGGAGATATCATCGTATTGTTAGGCGGACGAACCGGGCGAGACGGATGCGGCGGAGCGACAGGCTCTTCCAAAGCGCACACGACACAGTCTATTGATACGTGCGGCGCTGAGGTGCAGAAAGGAAACGCCCCTACCGAGCGTAAGCTGCAGCGCTTGTTCCGCAGACCGGAAGTAGCGCATATTATTAAAAAATGTAATGATTTCGGCGCGGGAGGGGTATCCGTAGCGATTGGAGAGCTTGCGGACGGACTTCGGATCGAACTGGATAAAGTGCCGAAAAAGTATGCCGGATTAGATGGGACTGAAATCGCAATATCCGAATCACAGGAACGTATGGCGTGCGTGATTGCGCCGCAGGATGTGGAGCGGTTTTTGGCATATGCCAAAGAAGAAAATCTGGAAGCGGTTTCGGTCGCTGTTGTGACAGAAGAACCAAGATTGGCGCTTGTATGGCGGGGCAGGGAAATCGTAAATATTTCCAGAGCATTTTTAAATACAAACGGTGCGCATCAGGAAGCGTCCGTAGCGGTAGAGATGCCGAAAAAAGAAGAGAATTTCTTTGCAGATTTGGAGATTTTAAAAGTAAAAGAAGATCTTGCATCCCACAATGTAAAAGCTGCGTGGCTGGATACGCTCAAAGATCTGAATGTATGCTCACAAAAAGGTCTGGTAGAGATGTTTGACGGCTCTATCGGCGCCGGAAGCGTTTTTATGCCTTATGGCGGGCGTTATCAATTGACGGAAACACAGTCTATGGTTGCAAAGCTTCCGGTATTAGAAGGACGGACAGATACCGTAACAATGATGGCTTATGGGTTTGATCCGTATTTATCAAGCTGGTCGCCGTATCATGGTGCAGTTTATGCGGTACTGGAATCCTTGTCCAGAATCGTAGCGGCCGGCGGTGATTATAAAAAAGTCCGGTTTACGTTCCAGGAGTATTTCCGCAGGATGAGTGAACAGCCGTCCAGATGGAGTCAGCCGTTTGCGTCTTTACTTGGCGCTTATGCAGCCCAGATTGGGTTTGGCCTTCCTTCCATCGGCGGAAAAGATTCTATGTCCGGTACGTTTAATGAGATCGATGTGCCTCCGACACTCGTATCGTTTGCTGTGGATATTGCAAAACAGCAGGATATGATTACGCCGGAATTAAAGACGGCAGGAAATAAGCTCATTCAGCTGTCCATAGAGACAGACGCATACGATCTGCCGGTTTATGAACGTGTAAAAGTATTATTTGATACGGTACATGCGCTGATTGGGAAAGGAGCTGTTGTTTCTGCCTATGCTTTGGACGGAAAAGGAATCGCGGCGGCTGTCAGCAAAATGGCATTCGGAAATAAACTGGGCGTAACGCTGGATGCAGCAGCGCTTTCCTGTGAACAATTATTTGCACCGGCATTTGGAAGCTTTGTAGCAGAGGTTGTACCGGACAGGCTTTCGCAAGTGGAAGCAGCAGTACAGGCGGCGGGCCTGGAAAGCGATTATGCAGTCATCGGTATGGTCAATCATAACAGCAGTTTTTGCTATGGGGACGTAACGATTTCGATGGAAGAAGCGATAGCGGCATGGACCGGAACGTTAGAAAAGGTATTTCCAACGGTTGCTGTGGAAGGAAAAGAAGAAGTCAGCACAGATATTTACCATACGGATTCTGTCTATGTATGCAGATATAAAACAGCGAAACCGACTGTATTTATTCCGGTATTTCCGGGGACAAACTGCGAATATGATTCTGCCAGAGCGTTTGAAAATGCCGGAGCGCAGGTCATTGTAAAAGTCTTTCAAAATCTGGACGGAGAAGATATCTGCAGCTCAGCGGCGGAGTTTGAAAAAGCGATCAGTCAGTCGCAGATTTTAATGTTCCCAGGCGGATTTTCAGCAGGCGACGAACCGGAAGGTTCTGCAAAGTTTTTTGCAAATGCATTCCGCAATGAGCGTGTAAAAAATGCAGTTATGAAACTGTTAAACGAAAGAGACGGGCTGGCGCTCGGCATTTGCAACGGATTTCAGGCGCTTATCAAACTGGGGCTGCTGCCTTATGGTGAGATAACAGAGCAGAAAGCAGATTCACCGACATTGACTTATAATACGATTGGACGCCATATTTCCAAGATGGTTTATACAAAAGTGGTATCCAATAAGAGTCCATGGCTGGCCCAGGCTGAGACAGGCGGTATTTATACAAATCCGGCATCTCATGGAGAAGGACGATTTGTAGCCGGCAAGGAATGGCTGGACAAGCTGTTTGCAAACGGGCAGGTTGCGACTCAATATGTCAATGAAGCAGGCGTACCGACGATGGACGAGACATGGAACGTAAATGGCTCCTATATGGCGATTGAGGGTATTACAAGTCCGGACGGCCGTGTGTTTGGAAAAATGGCTCACGCAGAGCGGCGCGGTGAGTCGGTTGCGATTAATATTTATGGGGAACAGGATATGAAATTATTTGAGTCCGGTGTTGCTTATTTTAAATAGTGTTTTTTAATCTCTCATAAAGACCTTGTAAATAGATAAAAAATATCTGTCTGCAAGGTCTTTTAGAAAGACAAGAAGTATATCGCTGGATGAAATTCTGATAGATTTGAAAATATGGTTTTAGATTAGGGGAGAATTTGAAAATGAAGATAAAAAATAAAATAATAGGTGTGCTTATATTAATAGTGCTTTTTTCAGCAGCTATCGTCTGTATAAGCCAAAGGATGCCGTACTCTGTGCTTGCGGCGGAGTCTGCGACGCAGCGGGAATGTATTGTTTTGCCGGAATGGAGAATATGTTTTTCTGACAGTGACCATACGGCAAAGCTGCGTAGCAGCCAAGCGGGAAAAAGATTGACGGGTCGCGGGAAAAAGATTTATGATTTGTTAGCGGTAGAAATTAAAAAAATAGCAGCCGCAGAGAAGGCATCTACGCAATTTACGATACCGGTGGAAGATCTTGCAGATCAGTTGCAATATTCACAGGATGAGCTTGGCGTTTCTTTGGATTCTAAAGAAGAACAGCAAAAAGCTATGGGACGGTTTATGGAACGTGAGGTTATTACGGGTGAAGAGCTGCATGTGGTTTATAATACTTTACTGGTGGACTTTCCATATGAATTGTACTGGTATGATAAAGCTGCCGATGAGAGTTTTATTCTGTCGCTGGATGGTGTAGAGATCCGGAACGATAGCATACAGGGCAAATGTTTGTGTGTGGAAGATGCGGTACTTACATTCGGATTTTTAGTTGACGGCTATTATGGCAGCGAATACCGGACAAATGCAGACAGGATGGAGATTGCGAAGAAAGCGGCTGCAAATGCACAGAAGATTGTAGAGGAAGCTGCAGGAATGTCAGATTATCGAAAACTTGTGTATTATCGCGAGAAAATCTGTGCGTTGACTTCCTACAATGCGCAAGCTGCCCAAACAAAGTCTCCGGGCAATCAAAATCCATGGCAGCTGGTCTATGTCTTTGATGAAGACAGTACCACCAATGCGGTTTGTGAAGGATATGCAAAGGCGTTTCAATACCTCTGTGATCTGACTGCGTTTGCAGATGAGGGAATTTACAGCTATATCGTGACGGGTACGATAGCAGGAGACGCAGGCGAAGGGCCGCATATGTGGAATATTGTGCATGTGGGGGAATATGGAAATTATCTGGCAGATGTGACAAATTGTGACAAAGGAATGATCGGTGAGGAGGATCAGTTGTTTTTGGCGGCAAGTGTGTATGGAAATATGTCGGATGGCTACCGTTTTAAAGTATCATCTAAGCAGGTCACTTATAAATATCAGGAAGAGATGATAAATATTTATTCCAAGGAAGATCTTTCACTGGTAATGGGTCAGGCGCTAAAAGAATCAGATATTCATGTGCATACATGGGAAGAAACGCAGACGGTGGACGCAACATGCACGTTTCCGGGGAAACGGGTTGTTGTCTGCTCTGTATGTGGAAGGGCGAAAGTAGAAGAGCTTCCAGCTATTGGTCATGCATATGAAGTGACTGTTATCCGATCGAAAGACAAAAATACCTGTACGATTGCGTTGGCATGCAAAAATGACAGTTCACACAGATTGGTGCAGTATGAGGGAGATGCGATAACAGAACATCAAATTGTGGAATTGGAAGTAAAAGAGTTGGATGGCAGATGGAAGTATACGCTGAAGATGGATGTTAGGGATTTAACTGTAGGAAATGTTCTTTGGGCATATCGGCTGGATCCTGAAACGGGAAAATGCAGGATAGAGGATGGCAGGACAAAGTATATGGTAAGGGAAGACGGGAGTATTGATGTGTCGTTGCGTGAAAACGAGACATATCGGTTATTGAATACAGCGGAAGCGGAAACCGTCAATCAGGAGATTTTAAAGACAATAACGCCCAAGAAACCATCAGTGGTTGTGGAAAAAGGTAAAAGCGTGAAATTTTATTTAAGCAGCGGTTTGGATATGGAAAATGTAAAAAATATCGTTTATACATCATCAAACAAGGCAGTTGTAAAAGTTTCCCCAAATGGGAAGATAACTGCAAAAAAAGCCGGAACCGCGCTTGTGAAGGCAAAAGTAACATTGAAAAATGAAATGGTTCGGGTTGTATCTATGAAAATCAAGGTAAAATAGTGTAAATAGTATAGGCACTGTTCACGTCCCGGCGAAACATTTACTGTGTTGCCGGAGCTAATACAGAATCGTGTAAATAATGACCAGATATATGAAAACTATGATGGCTGCTTGAAATAGGGGCTGGTAAAATATTTGGCATATGTTATAATAAGGGGCACAAGGGAAATAAAGACATCTAAATTAAGGAAAGAAAAATGATAAACAAACAGGAAACAAGTATTTATACAATGGAAACGAGAGTTCGCTACAGTACATGCGGCGCAGACCGTCAGACCAGGCTTTCGGATATTCTGGATTATTTTCAGGATACCTGTACCTTTCAGGCGGAAGAACTGGGCGTTGGTCTTACCTATATGCATACACATCAAACCGCTTGGGTATTAAACAGCTGGCAGGCAGACATTATTCGTTATCCGGGTTTTGGAGAGAAGATTCGGATTACAACGTGGCCTTATGATTTTCATGGTTTTTTAGGATTCCGTAATTTTAAGATCGAAGATGAAGCAGGCAAAAACATCGTACTTGCCAGTTCTGTCTGGGTGTTTATGGACATGCTGAAAAACAGACCGGCGCGTATTACGTCGGAGGTTGCCAGTGCGTATCATGTACAGCCCAGGCTTGAGATGGAATATATGGACCGCAAAATTACGGATATGGAAACAAGTATGATGCAGGAAAGCGAACCGTTTCGAATTCCACGCTGTTTTATTGATACGAATCAGCATGTCAATAATGCAAAGTATATCCTGTTAGCTGAAGAACTGCTTCCGGCAGATGTTCGGCCGGTACGTATTCGTGCAGAATATAAAAAGCCGGCTGTGTACGAAGACGTCGTATATCCGCTGGTCTGTCATCGGCAAAATTGCTGGACGGTAAAACTAAACGGAGCAGACGAAAAGCCATATACAATCATGGAATTTTATACAAATTAGCATAATATGTAAATTTTTGATAGAACATGCATATGAAAGGAGCCATCCTATGAAATTAGGAGAATACCAAATTTTGCAGGTAGTAAAGCTGGTTGATTTTGGCGTTTATCTTGCAGAACATCCAAATGACCAGACGCGGGTACTGCTTCCGAAAAAACAGGCGCCGCCGGATACACGAGTTGGTGACGAGCTGAAAGTTTTTTTATATAAAGATTCTAAAGACCGTTTGATTGCAACGACCAATCAGCCCAAACTGACCATTGGCAGCTATGCCGCATTAAAAGTATTGTCTGTTGGCAATATTGGAGCATTTTTAGACTGGGGACTCGAAAAAGATTTATTTCTTCCTTATAAGGAAATGACGACGCAGATTCATCCGGGCGACGAAATACTTGTAACGCTTTATATTGATAAAAGCCACAGGCTTTGCGCCAGCATGAAAGATTTGTATTTGCTTCTGTCACAGGATTCTCCTTATCAAAAGGGGGATACCGTGACGGGACGCATTTATGAATTCAGTGAGAATTTTGGAACGTTTGCAGCTGTGGACGATAAGTATTCTGCAATGTTTCCTTCGCATGAAGACTGTTCGATGCTAAAGATCGGAGATGTTGTAGAAGCAAAAGTAATCAATGTAAAACCGGACGGAAAACTGGATTTGACGCGTCGTGAAAAAGCGTATATACAGATGGATGCAGACGCAGAAAAAGTGATGCAGACGATCGAATCTTATGCAGGCGTTCTCCCGTTTAATGACAAAGCATCGCCTGAGGTTATAAAGCGGGAAATGAAAATGAGTAAAAATGCATTTAAGCGTGCAGTAGGACGTTTATATAAGGAAAGAAAAATAGAAATTACAGAAAATGGGATTCGGAAATTATAAGGAAAGAGGCAGATGCAATATCTGCCTCTTTTGCAACCGTTCAGATAACCTATGGAATGGTTGCAATCTTTCTTAGAAAGGCTATGCATATACATCGATATTTCCGCCAATATTTGGCTGAACAGAATGCTCCATTGCTTTAATCATATCCGCACCCATTTCCTGTGTCATATCCAATTGCTTGCTTAGCATAGCAATAGAAATATCACTTGGTTTTGCTGTAGATAAAGCAGGCATCTGCGCAAGAGCGATATCTGCTAAAGAACCAATTTCCATAGAAACACCTCCTTCATAATATAAAAAATGATATTGCCAATTCTTATTATACCTGCCGTATCCAAAAAATACAATTTAAAAATGCACAGTGAGCCATACAAAATAAACATAAAAAGGCAAAATTATAGTCTTAATTTGTAGAAATAACACATTTATTACAGATATATTTCGTTTTTGGTATTTAAAAACGTTCCCTCATTTGTAAAATTGCATAAAAAACAACAAAATTTGCCCGATATATGTGCGACAAATCTGTTGACATAGCGAATGTGCTCTGTTATAATCAATATCGTAATAAATCTGTAATAAATATAGATTCAGCAGATCATTTCATAATGATAATAAAAAAGAGACAGGTATCGATCATAAATATGGGAGAAAATTAGGAGGAAAGTATGAAGAATCAACCACTGAAAATAGCAGCTTGCTGCCTCGCAGGTACTTTATTTACGACATTACCGGCATACAATGTAATGGCGGCGCCTTCGGCAGGAATTTCACAATATGCAAGCGCTATTGTCAAAAGCGAGTTAAATACTTCATCTACAACAGCAGGAGTATCATCTGCA
Source organism: uncultured Eubacterium sp. (assembly GCA_910584595.1). Classification (GTDB taxonomy): domain Bacteria; phylum Bacillota; class Clostridia; order Lachnospirales; family Lachnospiraceae; genus Eubacterium_J. The sequence goes on along the minus strand of CAJUBQ010000030.1, from coordinate 21,050 downwards.
GTAGCAGATTACCTGGAAAAGAATTTAGTGTCACAGAATAAAAATGCTGCAGAAGCATCCGATGCAGATGCAAAGAAAGATACAAAAAACAGCGCAAAAAACAACAGCAAAAAAGAAAAAGTTCAAGTGGAAAATAAAAAAACCAGTGTAGATGATATCAATTATGATAAAATGGCAGTTGCACAGGTAAATGATTATGTAAATATCCGCAAAAAGCCAAACGAAAATTCTGAGCAGCTTGGTAAATTGTATAGTAATTCCGTTGCGACAGTCATTCGTAAAAAGGGTGATTGGTACAAAGTAAAATCAGGCTCCGTAATAGGATATGTAAAGAGTGATTTTGTAGTTGTAGGTGATGAAGACCTCGTAAAATCAGTTGGCGTTCAGATTGCGAAGGTGAATACAACAACATTAAAAGTCAGAAGCAAAGCTTCTCAAAAATCCGAAGTGCTTACACTTGTTCCGGATGGTGAAGAACTGGAAGTAGCAAGCATGAAAGCATATAAAGACGGCTGGGTAAAAGTAACAGTAGATGATGGGAAAGGATTTGTATCTTCTGATTATGTAGATATTACCCGTGAATATACATATGCGGAATCAAGGGCAGAAGAAGAAGCAAGACTTGCCATTGAAGAGCAGGCCAGATTAGAAGAAGAGGCGCGCAGAGCACAGGAAGAAGCTGCAAACAATAGTTCGTCTGCAGGGACAAGCAATCAGAGCAGCTCATCTACAGGATCAGGCAGCAGTTCGTCTACAGGGACAGGCAGCGCTTCCTCCGGTACAGAGTCTTCGACTTCCACAAGCAGTTCCAGCGGCTCCGGCCAGTCAGTTGTTAATTATGCGAGCCAGTTTTTAGGATATCCATATGTATATGGCGGCTCAAGTCTGACAGGCGGAACAGATTGTTCTGGATTTGTAATGAGCGTATATGCGCATTTTGGCGTTTCACTGCCGCATTCTTCCAGTGCGTTAAGAAGCGCCGGATACGGTGTAAGCTATGACAGTATGCAGCCGGGAGATATTCTTTGTTATGATGGACATGTAGCAATTTATGCAGGTGGTAATACAGTCATTCATGCCAGCAATCCTGCCGATGGTATTAAATATACATCACCGGCAAATTACCGTCCGGTTGTAGCGGTACGAAGAATTTTTTAATAGTCAGATTTTTTGAACAATAGGAAAGAATTTAAATAAAACAGGAAAATGGCTTCTCATAAAGAAGCATTTTCCTGTTTTTGTTATTTCTTTTTTTGATTCATGTTACACACAACAGGATATATGAAAAAACAGGGTCATTTGATGAAAAAAAAGGAAATATACAAAATGACCAAAATAAAAAACATTTTCCAGCAATTGACAAAAAAAATGGGTGGTCGAAAAAAAGTTATCCACATCGAAAAAAGAGGAAAATGTGAAAAAATAGAGTTATACACAGAGTTATGCACGTTATCCACAAAATTAGATGTGGAAAAGTCGGTGGATAGTTCCGTAAACCCAGAACATAAGTTTTGTGAAGCATTCATAAAGATGACTGGTTTTGAAAATAGATGGATAAATCTATTGACATTTGAATCATGAGGATAATAAGGAAAAAGGTCAAAATATGTCGAAATATTCATACAATTGTCACATATATATATGAAAATGATATTGCTTGAAAAAAACAAAAGGATTTGCTATACTACTGATTTATCATGTAGCATGTGGTGATTCACGATAAAAGCGAGGTATTCTATGGTAAAGAAAATCCGGCTGCTTGGGATGGAGATTGACAATTTTACGCTGCGGGAAGAGATGATGAAGAGTGAAACATTTTATCATAAACAGGAATTAAATATTATAAGGACAGTTTCGATAGAAATGCTTAGTATGGCAGCAGAAAATCAGACAGTGCGGGATGGAATCAAACAGGCAGATCTGGTTGTCGTAGGTGACAGGGAAATATTGACAGAGGCGGGCATTTACTCTGCCCAGCGTCTGCACGAAGCCAGCGAGCATGGTTTTATGAGTGAATTTTTAAAAGAAAGAATCCACAGCAACAGCAGTTTTTTTCTTGTGGCTCAAAGCCAGAGCGATTTCAGCGCCTTTTTACAATTTTTGAAATTAAAGTATGAAAATATAAACATTGTGGGAAACTATGTTTTAGATACAGGCAGCAGTGATTATGACATGATGATTAATGAGATTAATGCGGCTGCGCCGGACATTATCCTGTCTACGCTTGATTCTCCGCAAGAGGATGCATTTTTGATGCAGGAAAAGGCTAAAATCAGCGCAAGAGTCTGGTATTCTCTTAGTGCAGATTATCAAACAACGCAAAAAAAACCATCTTTTTTATTTTGGATACAACAGCTGATCCATAAGGGAAGGTTTAAAAATGTGATACACAATTATGAGGACAGACATGAATAAAAATAGCAGAATCATCCGTTCTTATTTGTTGATTGCGGCAGGAACGGGCATTATGGCATTTGCAATTAAAAGTACTTATGACCCGATCGGGCTGATTACCGGTGGATTTACCGGTATCGGGATTATGCTGCGCAGACTGACGACGGAATTTGTAAAAGGCGGTATCCCAATCTGGCTTACGAATCTTTTATTAAATATACCTCTTTTTCTTGCGGCGTTTAAATTAAAAGGGGGCCGTTTTCTTGGACGTACGATGATTGCGTCGTTGCTGCTTTCTTTTTGGCTTGGGTTAATACCGGATTGTGATCTGGCAGGAGGAGATTACTTGCTTGCATCTGTCTACGGTGGAGTTATGACAGGCGCAGGTATTGGCCTGGTGCTGAGTGCACAGGTTGCGACCGGTGGAACCGATTTGATTGCGACATTGCTTCATATGAAGTTTCGAGCCTATTCCATTGCACAGATTTTGCAGATGATTGATGGTGTAATTATCATTGCGGGAATTTATGTGTGCGGGATCCGGGCGTCGCTATATGCGGTGTTTGCAGTATATATTACATCCAGGGTGTCGGATTTGATTACGGAGGGCGGCAAGTTTTCCAAAGCCGTCTATATTATCTCCGATCAGTATGAACAGATCGCAGACGCAGTCATGCATCAGATGAACAGAGGCACTACATTGCTTCCGGCAGTAGGTATGTATCGGGGAGAAGAACGCAGTATGCTGTTTTGTATTGTATCAAAAAAGGAGGTTGTAACGTTAAAGGAATATATTAAAAATATCGACGTTCATGCATTTGTTATCGTCACAGATGCAAGAGAAGTGCTGGGGGAAGGTTTTTTGGAATATTAGCACAAAAAAATGTGACTTTCTACTTTATTTTTTTTGCGTTTTGTATTATGATAATTAAAACTGATTTTTTATACAAAAAGAAGTAAGATTTTTTGTGAAATTTTATACAAAAACAGAATACACAGCAGAAGGTTACTGGAAGAGAAGGAGAAAAAATATGATATCAAACCAAATACTTCAGAATACAATAGATGGGTTAAAGGGGATAACCCGTACTGATTTATGTGTGATTGATACCGAGGGTAAAGTTTTGGCGTCGACATTTACAGATAGCGAAAGATATAAGGATTCTGCACTTTTGTTTGTGGAATCTCCGGCTGACAGCCAGGTTATGCAGGGATGTCAGTTTTTTAAGGTATTTGATGAGCATCAATTGGAATATGTACTGCTTGCTTATGGAGAGAGCGATGATGTATATATGATCGGCAAGATTGCCAGTTTTCAGATTCAGAATTTGTTGATCGCATACAAAGAAAGATTTGATAAAGACAACTTTATCAAAAATTTATTGCTGGATAATTTGCTTCTGGTTGATATTTACAATCGTGCAAAGAAACTGCATATTGAGGCGGATGTACGAAGGGCGGTCTATATCATTGAAACAAACCGTGAAAAAGACGGCAATGAGCTGGAACGTGTCAGAAGCTTGTTTGGCGGAAAGTCCAAAGATTTTGTGACTGCTGTAGATGAGAAGAACATTATCGTTGTGAAAGAACTGGCTGAGAATGAGGGTTATGATGATCTTGCAAAAACAGCGGAAGTCATCTGGAACCTCTTCACGTCTGATTTGACAGGTCAGGAGCATATTGCTTATGGTACGATTGTAGGAGAGATTAAAGAAGTGTCCCGCTCTTATAAAGAAGCGCGTATGGCGCTGGATGTAGGTAAGATTTTCTTTGAAGATAAAGACATTATTGCCTATTCGCAGCTGGGTATCGGACGTCTGATTTATCAGCTGCCGATTCCGTTGTGCAAGATGTTTATCAAGGAAATTTTTGACGGCAAATCACCAGATGAATTTGATGAAGAAACATTAACGACAATCAATAAGTTTTTTGAAAACAGTCTGAATGTGTCTGAGACTTCCAGACAGCTTTATATTCATCGTAATACACTCGTATATCGGCTGGATAAGCTGCAGAAAAGTACCGGGCTGGATCTTCGCGTATTTGAAGATGCCATTACGTTTAAAATTGCACTTATGGTTGTAAAATATATGAAGTATATGGAAACACTGGACTATTAGGAGGATAATCAAATATATGATTCGGCTTGAACATGTGAGTAAATCATACGCAGAAGGGATTCCTGCACTGGATGATATTTCGATTCAGATCAAGGAAGGGGAGTTTGTGTTTGTTGTGGGCGACAGCGGATCGGGAAAATCAACTCTGATTAAGCTGCTGCTAAAGGAATTGGAGCCGACAAATGGAAAAATTTACATAAACGGTCAGGATATTGGGGGGATCAGGCGCAGGCAAATACCTGTTTTTCGCCGCCAGATCGGTGTGGTTTTTCAGGATTTCCGTCTGTTAAAAGACCGAAATGTATACGATAATGTTAGTTTTGCAATGCACGTGATCGGCAGCTCTGGCAGAACCATCCGTAAAAAGGTGCCCCAAATGTTATCGATGGTAGGACTTGCCGCAAAATACCGATCGTATCCAAAGCAGCTGTCCGGTGGAGAGCAGCAGCGTGTGGCGATTGCGCGTGCATTGGTGAATCAGCCTAAAATATTGCTGGCGGATGAACCGACCGGAAATCTGGATAATAATAACGCCTGGGAAATTATGAATCTTTTGGAAGAAATTAACGCCCGGGGAACAACGGTAGTAGTAGTTACACATAATCTGGAGATCGTACGCATTATGAAAAAGCGCGTGATTGAAATTGATAAAGGCATTATTGTCAATGACGGCGGCGCAGAAAGTACAGAATGGGAAAAAGCGATCACAGAGAAAGCAAAAGGCGTTTATCTTACAGGTGATAAGGTATCGGGAGGATTCTTCGATGAAGATTAGCGGGATTTTTTATTCTCTCAAACAGGGAATGATTAATATATGGAGAAATAAGTTATTTTCCAGTGCATCTATTGCAACGATGACGGCATGTATTTTTTTATTCGGAATTTTTTATTCGATTGTAGCAAATTTTCAATCTATGGTACAAAACGTAGAAGAAGGTGTGGCGATCACTGTTTTTTTTGAGGAGGATATTTCCGAAGAACAGATGAAAGCCATTGGGCAGGCAATCCAGGTGGCGCCGGGAGTCCTGGATAAAAACTACGTTTCTGCAGATGAGGCGTGGGAAGAATTTAAAAAGATTTATTTTGAAGGAGATGAAGAAGCTGCTGAGATATATGGCAAGGACAATCCGTTGGAGAAGCTTGCAAGTTATGAAGTTTATTTGCGGGATGTATCAGAACAGCAGGATTTGGTGAAATATTTGGAATCGCTCGCCGGTGTGCGCGAGGTAAAGCAGTCAGAGTCGCTGGCAAATATGCTGGCTGATTTTAATCGTTTGGTGGGCTATGTTTCGATGGGGATTATTTCGATTTTATTTGCGGTTGCTATTTTTTTGATTAGCAATACGGTTTCTGTCGGCATTGCAGTCCGCAGAGAAGAGATCGCAATTATGAAACTGATCGGAGCTGCGGATTATTTTGTAAAGGCGCCGTTTTACGTGGAAGGAATTATGATTGGTCTGGTGGGATCTGTATTGCCAATGATAATTTTATATAGTATTTATGAGAGAATGATTGATTTTGTTGCTGATAAATTCAGCTTTTTGAATAATCTGATGACATTTTTATCGGTAGAAGAGGTATTTCAGACGCTTGCTCCGGTAGCAATCATTCTTGGCATTGGCATTGGTTTTGCCGGAAGCGGACTGACCATTCGCAAACATTTAAAAGTATAGAGAAGTAAAGGAATGGGATATGGAACAGGGACAGGAAGACAGAGAAGATTTTCGAAAGACAGATACAGTTGTGTTTAAATCAGATCATCAGTTTTCCAAAGGTTTTTTTTCAGGTGTTGCATTCATGATCTGTGTATTGGCGCTGTTAGCTGCGGCTGCCGTATTTTGGCTTCACGGACGGATCAGTCCGGGAGGGAGCGCCAGTTACGAAGGGGTATCTGCAAATATCGTGGATAGCTCGGTACGGGCCAAAATCAACGATTTGACGGCGTTGATAAAGGCTTATTATTATGAAGATGTAGAAGAAGAGGATCTTACGGAGGGGCTTTATAAAGGATTGTTTGCAAGTCTCGGAGATCCTTATTCCGCTTATTATACGGAAGAAGAATATGAAGAAATGATGATTTCTGCCAGTGCACAGTATAATGGGATTGGTGCGGTCTTGCAGCAGGATCCAAAAACAATGCGTGTAAAAATCGTGAAAGTGTATGACGGCACGCCCGCACAGCAGGCAGGATTGAAAGCAGAAGATACCGTAGTGATGGTGGAAGAGATTGATGCTCGCTCCATGGAGCTGTCAGAACTGGTTACGCATATCAGGGGAAAAGAAAACAGTAAAGTACGTTTGATTATCACAAGAGAAGGAGAATTTGAAGAACGCGAATTCAAAGTTAAACGTGCACAGGTAGATGTTCCGACGGTGGAAGGAATGATGATGGACGATACGATCGGCTTAATCATTATCAATGAATTTGGCAAAGCGACCGGTGAAGATTTTAAACAAACGGTTCAGCAGTTACAGGAAGAAGGAATGAAAAAGCTGATTGTGGATCTGCGTGACAATCCGGGTGGAATGCTGGAAAGTGTAACGGAAGTCATGGATTATATATTGCCGGAAGGATTGATTGTATATATCGAAGACAAATACGGAAATCGTCAGGAAGAAACGTCTGATGCAGAGCATTATTTAGATTTGCCGCTGGCAGTGCTCATCAATGGAAACAGTGCAAGCTGCTCAGAAATATTTGCAGGAGCCATCCGTGATTATGATTATGGAATTTTGATCGGTACGACGACGTTTGGCAAAGGCGTTGTGCAGACGGTGCGTCCATTGGCAGATAACAGTGCGATTAAGCTGACGACAGCAAAATATTTTACGCCAAAGGGAGAAAATATTCATGGTACGGGAATTGCGCCGGATATAGAGCTCAAATATAAATATACAGGAAAAATAAAAGCAGGCGCTTCCTATGATTATACAAAAGATAATCAGGTAAAACGGGCAATGAAGGAATTAAAAAAGATGGATGAGACATATTTTGATTAGTCTCTTGACAGATGCTAAGGACTTCTTTTATGATAGTAATGCTTTACAGGCAAAAATATAAAGAAAGCTGGTGATAGAATGGTAGAATTTGATCAGTATCGATATACACTGAATACTTTTACGAAACCATTGCAGGAACTGAGGGATTCACTTTGACCTCGCTAATAAGAGCAAGAAGGTTGAAGAATTAGAGCGTGAAATGGAAGCGCCGGACTTTTGGAATGATGCAGAGGCATCCCAAAAGAAAATGAAAGAACTAAAGAGTCTGAAAGATGATATGCAGACGTATACGGAACTGAAAACTAAATATGAAGATATTGAAACACTGCTTGAAATGGGGGAAGAAGAGGGAGATGTAACGCTGATTCCTGAGATTGAGCAGTCGGTGCAGGAGTATCAACAACAATTTGAAGCAATCCGAATTAAAACGCTGCTCTCTGGTGAGTATGACGCAGACAATGCAATTGTTTCTCTGAATGCCGGAGCAGGCGGCACCGAATCCTGTGACTGGGCATCCATGTTGTATCGAATGTATACCAGATGGGCGGCAGACAAAGGATTTGAGCTGGAAGTGTTGGATTATCATGAAGGGGACGAAGCCGGCATTAAATCTGTGACGTTTCAGGTAAATGGAACAAATGCGTACGGGTATCTGAAATCCGAAAAAGGGGTACATCGGCTTGTCAGAATATCGCCATTTAATGCAGCCGGAAAGCGCCAGACATCGTTTGTATCCTGTGATGTGATGCCGGATATTGAAGAAGATGTAGACATCGAGATCAAAGATGATGATATCCGTATCGATACGTATCGCTCCAGTGGGGCAGGCGGACAGCATATTAATAAAACTTCGTCTGCAATCCGTATTACCCATTTTCCGACAGGTATTGTCGTTACCTGTCAGAATGAGCGTTCGCAGCATATGAACAAGGATAAAGCGATGCAGATGTTAAAGTCTAAGCTGTATTTGTTAAAACAAGAAGAACAGGCGCAGAAAGAGGCAGGTATCCGTGGGGAAATAACAGAGATCGGATGGGGGAATCAGATTCGGTCTTATGTGATGCAGCCTTATACGATGGTAAAAGATCACCGTACGAATGCGGAAAGCGGTAATGTTGGCGCTGTTATGGATGGAGAATTAGATCCATTTATTAACGCTTATTTAAAATGGATATCTTTGTCAAAATAAGTAAGGGAGTAGATAGATCATGATAAAAATTGCAGTAATGGGCTATGGAACGATCGGTTCCGGAGTAGTTCAGGTAATTGAAACAAATCAGGACAGTATATGCAGAAAAATCGGTGAAGGCATCGAGGTGAAGTATATTCTTGATTTGCGGAATTTTGAGGGAGATCCTATACAGAGCAGAGTTGTACATGATTATAAAACGATTGCAGAGGATCCGGACGTTGCTATTGTAGTAGAGAGCATGGGAGGGATAGAACCTGCTTATACATTTGTTAAAGCAATGCTGGAAGCGGGCAAGAGTGTAACAACTTCCAATAAGGCGCTGGTGGCTGCTCATGGAGCGGATTTAATTGCTACGGCGAAACATAAAAATGTTAATTTTATGTTTGAAGCAAGCGTAGGCGGCGGTATTCCGATTATTCGCGCTTTAAATTCCTGTCTGACGGCCGATCGTATTGAAGAGATCAGCGGTATCGTAAATGGCACGACAAATTATATGATGACTAAAATGGCAGAGGAAGGCTGTGATTTTGAAGAAGTTTTAAAAGAAGCGCAGGAAAAGGGTTATGCGGAAAAAGATCCTACGGCAGATATCGAAGGGCATGACGCCGGCCGTAAAATTGCAATTCTGACATCTTTAATAGCCGGACAGCAGGTTGACTTTGAAGATGTTTATACCGAAGGCATCAGCAGCATTACGGCGACAGATATTTTATACGCCAAAAAGATGGACCGCGTGATTAAACTGCTGGCAACGAGCCGACAGGTAGCAGATACTTATACGGTAATGGTTGCTCCGTTTCTGCTTCCGAAAGAGCATCCTTTGTATACGGTAAATGGTGTATTCAATGCGGTATTCGTAAGAGGGAATATGCTGGGTGATGCGATGTTTTATGGCAGTGGCGCAGGCAGCCTGCCAACAGCCAGTGCGGTAGTTGCAGACGTTGTGGAGCTGGCCAAACATATTGGAAAGCATATTGAACTGGAGTGGCGTCCTGAAAAATTGGAAATTGCTGATTATAGACAGCAATCTACAAGGTTTTTCGTACGAACGAATGCAGAAAAACCGGAAATAGAGCGCATCTTTGATACCGTCCAGTACATAGATGTGCCGGAAGCAGCGGGGGAAATCGGATTTGTAACTTCTGAAATGAAAGAGGAAGATTATGAAAAGAAAGCGGCGCAGCTGGGTTCTGTGATACAGATGATTCGTTTTCATTAATAACAGTGAAATTTTTTAAGACGGAATGGTTTTTACAACATATGAAAAAGGAGGCTATTGAAAATGATAGAAAAATTTTCAATAACCTCTTTTTATATGCTTTGCTTTAAATACCCTTCATCGTAAGCTGAATCCGTTTTTTTGCAATATCTACGCTTAAAACTTTTACATCGACAATATCTCCGACACTGACTGCTTCCAGCGGATGCTTGATAAAGCGGTCGCATATCTGAGAAATATGTACAAGGCCGTCCTGATGCACGCCGATATCAACAAATACCCCAAAATCTATCACATTTCGTACGGTGCCTTTTAAAATCATGCCTTCTGTGAGATCTTTCATTTCTAATACATCGCTTCTTAAAATAGGCTTTGGCATATCCTCACGCGGGTCTCTTGCCGGTTTTTCCAGTTCTTTTACGATATCCTGCAGTGTGATTTCGCCAATGCCAAGTTCTTCAGCCAGCTTTTTATAATCGGCAATTTTTTTCGATATTCCTTTGAGACTGCCGGTTGTAATATCCTGCAGTTCATATCCGAGCTTTGCCAGCAGTTTTTTTGCGGCATCATAACTTTCCGGATGGACAGCAGTTGTGTCAAGTGGATTTTTACCATTGATAATACGTGTAAAGCCTGCACATTGTTCATAAGCTTTTGGCCCGAGCTTAGCTACTTTTAAAAGCTGCGAACGAGATGTAAAACGTCCGTTTTCTTCCCGGTAGGCTACAATGTTTTTTGCAACGGCCTTACTGATTCCGGAAATATATTCCAGCAGGGAAGCAGATGCAGTGTTTAAATCGACGCCAACTTTATTCACACAGTCTTCTACAACACCGGATAATGCTTCGCTCAGTTTTTTCTGGTTCATATCATGCTGGTACTGTCCGACGCCTATCGATTTGGGATCGATTTTTACTAGCTCAGCCAATGGGTCTTGCAGCCGTCTGGCCATCGATACTGCGCTGCGCTGCCCTACATCAAAGTTTGGAAATTCTTCTGTCGCGAGTTTGCTGGCTGAGTATACAGAAGCTCCGGCTTCGTTAACAATGACATACTGGATTGGGCGGTTAAGCTCTTTTAATAAATCGACAATAACAATTTCTGATTCTCTTGATGCCGTACCGTTTCCAAGGGAAATTAAAGTAACATTGTATTTATCAATTAGTTTCTTAAGTGTAGACTTGGACTCTTCAATCTTATTTTGCGGCGCTGTTGGATAGATGACAGTAGTATCAAGTACTTTTCCGGTCGGGTCGACAACGGATATTTTACATCCGGTACGAAAAGCAGGATCCCAGCCGAGTACAACCTGGTCTACAATTGGAGGCTGCATTAAAAGCTGCTCCAGGTTTTTGCCAAATACGCGAATGGCTCCGTCTTCTGCAGTTTCTGTCAGACTGCTGCGAATTTCCCGTTCAATCGCCGGTGCGATCAGGCGTTGGTAACTGTCTGCAATAGCTGTCTGCAAAAAAGGCGTCGTATTTGGATTGTTTTTTGTAATCACTTGTTTTTCCACATAACGAATAATATCTTCCTGCGGAGCTTCTACTTTTACGGTCAAAATTTTTTCTGCTTCCCCACGGTTTAGCGCCAGTATTCGGTGTCCGGCAATTTTGGAGACCGCTTCTGAAAATGTATAGTACATTTCATAGACCGATTCAGCTTCAGGATCTTTTGCGCTTGATAAGATCATCCCGTTTTTGGCAGTCATTTCACGTATTCGAATACGGTAGTCAGCTTCGTCGGAAATTGCCTCGGCGATAATGTCCGATGCGCCGTTCAGAGCATCTTCAACAGTGTTTACATCTTTTTCGGCATCTAAAAATGCCTGTGCTTCTTCTTCCAGCGGCTTTTTTGTGAGCTGGAGTCGTATGAGACCGGCCAAAGGCTCCAAACCTTTTTCTTTTGCTACCGTAGCGCGGGTTCTGCGTTTTGGACGGTACGGACGGTAAAGATCGTCCACGACAACAAGTGTCTGCGCTGCTTCGATTTGAGATTTCAGTTCTTCAGTTAATTTCCCCTGTTCTTCGATACTTGCAATTACCTGCTGCTTTTTTTCTTCTAAATTACGCAAATAATTCAGGCGTTCCGAAAGCTGCCGCAGTACTTCGTCGTTCAAAGAGCCGGTTGCCTCTTTGCGATAACGCGCGATAAATGGAATGGTATTTCCTTCATCGATTAGTTTTACAGCAGCCTCAGCCTGTCCGGATTTGATTTGAAGTTCTTGTGCAAGAGTTTTTATAATATCCATGAATTATTTATAATTCGCATGATTTCATGCGCCTTTCTATAGTATTTTTGAAACAGCAATCCCGGAGAGTTACTGTCTGTACCAATAGCCTTGTCTGTGATGCAAGGCTGCTGACCAATAACTATTATACGTAAAAGTACAGATACTGTAAACTGCCAACATTGTTTTTTAAAAAAAATCATGTTATACTAGATTGTGTTTGAAAAATGCTTTGATACAAAGTAATTCAAATGAATTGTAGTTGACTTTACGTTTTTATGGTCTGCGCGGGATCAACGGTGCAGGCTTATGATTACAGGAGGAATATTTTATGGATTTTCGCAATCTGGAGGACCCGATGCAGGCAGATAAGCGTTCGATGACGATGACGACAGCAGCAATCGTATTAAGTATTTTGTCCGTATGTACGATCTGCTGCATATATGTATCTTTTTTACTCGCGATATTGGGCATTATATTTGCACTGCTGTCCAAAGGCGGTGAAATGACAATGTCACGGAACGCGAGGACTGCGTGCTTCGTCAGCATGACTTCTATTGTACTCTCCGTCTTACTTTTAATTAGTTCTTTTGTGACTTTAATCATGCAATACGACAGTATCGAACAATTCTGGAAAGTATATATGGAAATGGTAGAGTCTTATAGTATGAGTCCATAAAAATAATGCAGCAGATTTTTGATAATAAAATTAACAAGAATCAGAGCTACTGCTGTCCAGACAATATAATTATGATAACGCATGCCAATGGGCAATTTTCCATGGCTTAGATGTTCGATTGTCTGTGTTGCCATAAAATAAAAATAGATGGAAACAGCGTAAAGGACAAACGGATGATACCATGCGGATAGCAGCAGACGTCCATGGAGAAGCGCTCGCAGCGCTCTTGTGCCTCCGCATCCGGGACAGTAATAGCCACTGATAAGATGGAACCAGCATGGCGGAAGCCGAAGCTGCAGCGGTAAGAGTCGACCAAGAAATAGAAAAGCGCCTGCTGCGACAGCAATTATCATTCCAAGTATAAAGAATTGATCTTCAATTGTCCAGTGCGACGGTTTTGCAGTGTTTTTGCAAAATTTGTTTTTATAAAATTTTTTCATAATTTTGTTTCAATCCTGTTATTATGTGATATAATGTACAAATATATCATATCATATTTTTATTGGGTTTTGGAGGTGCTTTTTATGACAATAGGAGGAATTTCCGGTTCTTATCAGCCGTATGTGGATACAGGCAGTATGGGGACAGTAAGACGTACACAGGAAGATATCGGACGTACACAAGACAGGCAGAACGAACAGGTGCAGGGAGCGGATGAATCGCATAAAGTAAAAGGTGGATATAAATCTTCTCCGGCAGATTGTCAGACATGTAAAGAGCGAAAATACAAAGATGGCTCTAACGAGACGGATGTATCATTTAAGGCGCCCGGACATATAGATCCTAAGGCATCCGCATCTGCCGTTATGGCACATGAACAGCAGCACGTTTCGAATGCATATCAAAAGGCAGCGCAGGAGCAGGGAAAGGTTGTGTCCTGTAATGTGTCGCTGCATACGGCAGTGTGTCCGGAATGCGGAACTGTGTATGTATCAGGTGGCACAACAAGTACGGCTATTTCTTATCCGGATGAATCAAATCCGTATCAAAAGGATAAAAAAGCGCAGGATGGGATTCGACTCAGAGGAGCCAATATTGATTATGCAGCATAGTAACAAATTAGGAGAGAATTTTTATGAAAAAGAGAGCCACAAGTGAATTGAAACGGTATGCCCGTGAATGTCTGTTGGGCAAATATCCGGCAGTTATGTTGGCTATGTTAATATCTTTTTTTCTGCCATCGATTTTAATAGTTCCGTTTTCTGTAGATTTACCAGAAAAATTAAATGTTGATTTTGTGATTTATGTGATAGCGTTAGTGATTATACAAATATTGGGGCAACTTTTAGCTGCAGGGGCGCTTCGGATGCATTTGCTCCTTGCTCAAAATCAGCAGGTAGTTTTTCGAGATTTGTTTTGGATATTTCGAAACAGGCCGGACAGATTTATTCTAGCTACTGTTTTACTATATGCCATACTGGCTGTTCCGATAATTTTGACAGGTGTTATCATTTATTTTTTTATTCCTGATGAAGTGATGGAAAGAGCTGTATTTCTGTTAGCTGTAATATTATTCATGATAGCTGTAGAGTTATATCTGATCTACATGTTTGAATTCATCTATCCGTTGTATATGGAACATCCGGAAATGACCATATGGGAAGGATTCCAAACATCCAAAAGTCTGATGCATGGAAATAAAAAAAGGCTGTTTTTATTACAGCTTAGTTTTATCGGATGGCAGATACTTGGGTTTTGTTCAATGGGAATAGGATTTCTTTGGATAGGTCCGTATATGACACAGACGACTGCAAACTTTTATCTGGACATAACAGGTGGACTAGATCCAAAAGGAGTGCATATGGATGTTTCAATCGATGAAATGATATAACAGTTCTGATAACCTTTATAAATTTGATCTTATAATCTGGCCCTTCGTTCTAAGCGAATTTATATTGGGGCTGGATTTTTTAACACAAATTTTATTACAGGAAGGATATTTTGTAAAAATGAAAACAGAATTTGATATTCAGCTTCATACGATAGATATGTATCGTTTTAACTTATATCATACATATACGACGGCGAGTGGGTATCTGGCAATACTGATCGCGGTGATAGCTCTGGCGGCGGCAGTCAGAAAGTGGGGGGAAGTTAGCTTGTCCAATTCTGTGATGTATGTCATGGTAGGTATTATTTTGCTTATTTATACGCCGTTAACATTGTATCTGCGGTCCAAACAGCAGGTTCAGGGCTCGCCTGTACTGAAAAATATTTTACACTATACGATAGATGACGCCGGAATTACGACTTCACAAGGTGAGATGAGTTCGACGCTTGTATGGGAACAGGTTTATCGGATTGTTGCAACAAGACATAATATTCTCATTTGTATCAATCCACGTAACGCATTTATTATACCAAAAGACCAGGCGGCGCAGCAATACGAAACGATACGCACCATTGCGCAGAAGCACCTGGAAAAGTATCGATTGAAAATGAAATAAAGATTTGTGAACACGTATATAAGGAGAGGCTTGTATGATGTATGAGACGTATTCTGCAAAAGAAACACTGCAGCTGGGCAGAAAGTTTGCAGAACAAATAAAACCCGGGAATGTCTGTGCGCTGGTTGGAGATCTGGGTGTTGGAAAAACTGTGTTTACACAGGGAATCGCACAGGGGCTTGGGATGAAAGAACCTATCTGCAGTCCAACTTTTACGATTGTGCAGGTATATGATGAGGGGAGGATGCCGTTTTATCATTTTGACGTTTATCGGATTGGCGATCTGGAAGAAATGGAAGAGATTGGGTATGAAGATTATTTTTACGGCGAAGGCTTTACAATGATAGAATGGGCGGATTTGATATGGGAGATTATGCCGGAACAATATCAAAAGATTACGATAGAAAAAAACCCGGAAAAAGGATTTGATTACCGTCGGATTACAATAGAACAAGTGGGATATTGCAATGGTGAAGATAAAGTCAAAGTTGCTGCGGTTTCAGAAATGGAGAATGATTTATGAAAATATTGGCTATAGACAGTTCAGGTATCGTTGCCAGTGCAGCTGTTGTAGAAAACGACAATCTGCTTGGAGAATATACGATTAATCATAAAAAAACGCACTCACAGACATTGCTTCCGATGATCGACGAGGTGGTTCGTATGTTGGAATTGGATCTGCATACGATTGATGCGATTGCTGTTGCTGGGGGCCCCGGATCTTTTACCGGATTGCGGATAGGGTCTGCGACGGCAAAAGGGCTTGGTTTTGCGTTGGATAAACCACTGATTCAAATTCCAACCGTAGATGGGCTGGCATATAATCTTGCCGGCAGCAGCGCGCTTGTCTGCCCGCTGATGGATGCCAGAAGAAATCAGGTATATACAGGATTGTATCGGTTTGAAGGTTATCAAATGCATACAGTTTTGGAACAATGTGCTGTAGGAATTGATGAAATTGTAGGAAAGATTAATACGATGGGACAGGCGGTTTCGTTTTTGGGAGATGGCATGGAAGTATTTGCTGCTTATATCGAAGAATACTGTACGGTTCCTTATACATTTGCACCTGCTCATTTAAACAAGCAACGGGCTTCGGCAGTCGCTGTGTTAGCGATCGATTATTATCGTGCAGGCAGAGTTCAGTCAGCAGCCGAACATCGACCGGATTATTTACGTTTATCACAGGCGGAACGAGAACGGATGGAGGAAAACATACGGACAGAGAAGTTAAAAAAATAAATGTAGATATAATAAGAATGAGAAAGGAACATATCTCACATGTTGCAAAGATAGAAGCAGAAGTGTTTTCAACACCATGGTCTGAACAGGCTTTTGCGGATGCTTTTACGATGGATTATGCGTTCTTTTATGTCGCGGTAGCTGAGTCTCAGGTGGTTGGCTATTGTGGAAGCTATCTTGCGGCTGATGAAGGCGAAATTACGAATGTTGCGGTTGCGCCAGGCTGGAGACGGCATAATATTGCAAAACAGTTGGTGCAAAAAACAGTTGCACAGATATTTGAAAAAGGCGCACGTCATATTTATTTGGAAGTCCGCAGTCTGAATGAGCCGGCGATTCGATTATATCAGACGACAGGCTTTCAAACGGTCGGTATTCGTAAAAAATATTATCAATGTCCGCAGGATGATGCACTGGTGATGATGTATGAATATACCGATATAATAGATAAAGTCAGGTAACAGTTAGATAAACAACCAGTCATTCCCGCTATATTCTTTTGGGCGATTCGATTATACTGTAATTATCCTGTATAAGAACAGTAAAAGATCAATCGTGCCAATACTTGTTGTTACAGATGGTCGGGAGGTAAGAAGATGAAAGTATATTGTAACTGCTGCGGAAAAGAAATTTTAATGAAAGAAAATTCCAGGATTGCATTGGAAGACTATGTTTTCATTGACAAGAGTTGGGGATATTTTTCAAAAAAGGATGGTATTCGCCAAAAAATGATAATTTGTGAATCCTGTTTTGAGAAGTGGACGGAGTCGTTTGTACAGCCTCCGCTGGAGACAGAGGAACAGGAGCTATTATAGAATGAAGGTGTAAATATGTTAGATGTTTGTCTGCTTGGAACGGCAGGAATGATGCCGTTACCATATCGTTATCTGACGTCGCTGATGACCAGATATAATGGAAGCAGCCTGATGGTTGACTGCGGAGAAGGTACGCAGATTGCTGTAAAGAAAGTGGGATGGAGTTTTCATCCGATTGATATCATTTGTTTTACACATTATCACGCCGATCATATCAGCGGTCTTCCGGGAATGCTGTTAACGATGGGAAACGCGGAACGAAAAGAACCGTTGACGCTGATCGGCCCAAAAGGGCTTAAGAGGGTTGTATCCGCGCTTCGTGTCATAGCTCCGGAGCTGCCGTTTGAGATTGAGTGCATTGAGATACAGGAACCTGAGCAAGTGTTTGAGATGCATGGTTATAAGATTACTGCATTTATGGTTAAGCATAATGTTCCGTGTTACGGCTATACGATTGAGATTCGGCGGCAGGGGCGATTTATGGTAGAGCAGGCGATGCAGAAAGGCATTCCTAAAAATTATTGGGGGATCTTACAAAAGGGAGATACGGTACAATATGAAGGCCATATATATACACCGGATATGGTGATGGGAACGCCGCGAAAAGGCATTAAGTTAACTTACTGCACAGACACTCGGCCTGCAGAACTGTTGGTAAAAAATGCCATTGGTTCTGATTTGCTGATTTGTGAAGGGATGTATGCTGAGCCGGAAAAGCTGGCTAAGGCCAAACAATATAAACATATGACATTTTACGAGGCGGCGCAGGTAGCAAAAGCAGCACAGGTAAAAGAACTTTGGCTGACACATTTTTCACCTTCTCTGATACGAGCGGAAGACTATATGCCCAGAGTGCGGGAGATATTTCAAAATTCGCATCTGGGCAAAGATGGCAAAATGATAGAAATGAATTTTGAGCAGGACGAATCATAAAGGTAAATGCTGCAAAGGACGAAAGGAGGGGACTCTATGAAGAAATATGTAAAGATGGGGATTTCAGCTGTTCTCGTAATCGCAGTGATTGTTGGATGTTATTATTATATGACACATCGAAAGACGGTACCGGCAGAGGAGGCTGTAGAAATCACGCAGCTGCAGCAGGTATTATCCAAGCAGCTTGACCATGCGTATCCGCCTACGCCCAGAGAAGTAATTAAGTTCTACAACCGTATCATTGAATGTGCATATAGCAGCGAGTATGATAGCGATCAGTTTGACAAATTGATGGCTCAGGCCAGAATGTTAATGGATGAGGAGCTGTTGGAAAATAATCCGCAAACTACTTATAAAGAGCGGCTGCAGCAGGAGATTATGTCTTATAAGGATGATTCCGTAAAGATTTTGCAGACAAGGGTCTGTGATTCTGACGAAGTTCGTTTTCGAGAGATCGAGGGGCGTAAGTGTGCTTATGTGCAGGCGATCTATTTTATGAAAAAGGGGAAAAGCGATTTTTCGAAAACTTATCAGAGTTATTTGCTGCGTCAGGATAAAAATAAAGACTGGAAAATTTTAGCGTATCATCTTACAGACCCTTCTGAAATAGAAGAATAAAATTTTATGAGTGTCATGAATGAAAAGATGGGAGGTTAGCACGATTGAATAGCGGTCAGGAAGTAAATATACTGGCGATTGAAAGTTCCTGCGACGAGACTGCGGCAGCAGTTGTTGTGAATGGAAGAGATGTCAGATCAAATATTATATCTTCTCAAATAGATATTCATACACTGTATGGCGGTGTAGTGCCGGAAATTGCTTCGCGCAAACATATGGAACGAATCAATCAAGTTATAGCAAAAGCTTTAGATACGGCGCAAATGACATTGGATGATTTAGATGCTATAGCAGTTACTTACGGTCCGGGGCTGGTAGGAGCTCTTTTGGTAGGCGTTGCAGAGGCAAAAGCGATTGCATATGCCAGAAAGCTCCCATTAATCGGAGTGCATCATATTGAAGGTCATATCAGCGCTAATTATATAGAAAACAAGGACTTAAAGCCTCCGTTTTTCTGTCTGGTTGTTTCCGGAGGACATACGCATCTTGTGAAAGTATTAGATTATGGTGTTTATGAAGTAATCGGAAAAACAAGAGATGATGCAGCAGGTGAAGCATTTGATAAAGCAGCAAGGGCGATTGGACTGGGGTATCCTGGAGGGCCAAAGATCGAAAAGGCGTCATATAAAGGGAATGAGGATGCAATTTTGTTTCCTCGTGCAAAAGTAAGCGGCAGTGCATACGATTTTTCATTTAGTGGTCTGAAATCAGCAGTATTAAACTATCTGAACGGATGTAAAATGAAAAATATACCGATTGTGCAGGAGGATGTAGCTGCATCATTTCAAAAGGCTGTGATCGATGTTCTTGTAGATCATGCGATGCGTGCAGTGGAGGAGTATCATATAGAAAAGTTTGCGATCGCAGGAGGAGTGGCTTCGAATACGGTATTGCGGCAGCGCATGGAATTCGCCTGCAAAGAGCGTGGAGTGCGTTTTTATTATCCTTCTCCTGTTTTGTGTACAGATAATGCTGCTATGATTGGAACAGCGGCATATTATGATTATCTTGCAGGTAAGCGGGATGACTGGAGTCTGAATGCCGTTCCTAATTTAAAGCTGGAGGGATCAGCAAAGAAATACTGACTTTGCATTAGGAACCGTATGTAAACAGCTTGTGACAGGTTCGTCGTTTTTCTTCGAGAGCGTCATGCAAAAATCGGGTGAATAGCTGGCTATGCAACTGATTGATATACAGTGTCTTTGTTTGTGGAAAGAAGGAAGTTCGTTATGAAATATACAGCAATTGTATTGGCAGCAGGTAAAGGAAAACGGATGAACAGCAGTGTACAAAAGCAATTTATAGAATTAAACGGCTATCCGCTGATTTATTATGCGCTACATACATTTGAACAAAGTATGGTGGATGAGATTATACTTGTAACAGGTAAAGATGAGGCGGAATATTGCCGGCAGGAAATTGTAGAGCGGTATCAGTTTCAAAAAGTGCGTGAAGTTGTACCTGGCGGAGCTGAGCGTTATTTGTCCGTATATGAAGGACTTTGTGCAATTAACAATACAGATGTTGTGCTTATTCATGATGGAGCAAGGCCGTTTGTAACAGAGGATATCATTGAAAGAACGATTTATGCAGCTGTAGAATATGGTTCAGGGATAGCTGCTGTGCCTGCAAAAGATACTGTGAAAATTGTAGATGAAGATCATCTCGCGGTTCAGACGCCGTCTCGTGATTACGTGTGGATGATGCAAACCCCACAGACATTTAGATATCAGGATATTCTTAAGGCTTATGAAAAGGTACTGGAGCATCAGATACAAAATATCACAGATGATGCTATGGTTCTTGAAGTAGCTTTTCAAAAACCGGTGAAGATTGTTGAAGGCAGCTATTTTAATTTAAAAGTGACAACGCCGGAAGATTTGCTTATAGCTTCAGCTTTTGTTAAGGACGGTTCAGTTTTGTTGTAACAGTTCAGATCACCTATGAATGACACCCAATGTCATGAACTGAACGGATCCCTGAACGACTCTGCAGCTGGCGGAAAGTCTGACTGTGAAAAGCTTAAGTTTATGACATTGGGTGTGAAAAGGAACTAAGTCTATGAAAAAAATAAAAAAGTTGAAAAAAGGTATTGACAGAATATAGAACCTGTCTTTGGTAGTCGAATGGTAAAACATAGTGCTAAACTACAGACTAAAAT
>CAJUBQ010000029.1 GCA_910584595.1 uncultured Eubacterium sp. | reverse complement strand
ACACAATTACAGAATTAAAACAATTTCGTCTACCTAACTTTTGGGAAAGATGTGAACATATTATTATAATGCATATAAGGGATATGTACCAAATCCAAATTCAACAGTATTTCTAATCCCAAAAGATGGTAGTTTATTAACAGTTAACAATCCAAACTTTGATTTGACATATTTAACTACACCAATATCTCAAAATGCAATTGATAAACTAAAAAATATAGGTATCTATGCTGTAAAAACTGATGGCTTAGGAAATTATGCTATATCACATATTCCAGAAGGTGATTATCTTGTATTTATTATTTCACATGAAACAAATATCAAAAAGTGGTTTAATGCATATGATGATAATATTGAAAGTGTACCAGATCAATATTATAGCGATATCGCTGAACCAATTAGAGAATATGTTTATAATGATTTAGCAGAAATGCTTGGACAAGCAGTAGAAGAGCATGATTATGCTTATATAACAACTACAATTTATTCAAATGAAGAAACAACCCTAAGCCATGCGTTTCCATACACTTATTTATCACATTAATAATAAAAAAGGATTGCGATATATCATCGTAGTCCTTTTTTATGCACATATTTCTATAAAATTCAATACAGGTAAAATAATTTAAAATAATCAAAGATAGAAAAATAGCATCGAATAAATAGCAACCCAGTTATTTATAATTAGATTATATATATATTTCACATCACAAAAATTTCCAAAACATTTCGAACATAAATAAAAATCTTAGCATTTCCACATTCATCACGATCCAATCGCCTGTAAAGCCAGTAAAATCAGGCATTCCCCGCATCATCCTAACCATATATCAAAAAATACTTTGACTATCAAACTAATTCCCCTTCAAATAGTTTGACTACCTTTTAAATTATCTGACAATTAATGTTAAATATACGATATTTTATGCGAACTCATTATTATTATCTGAATATTTAACAAATAATCAAACAATTTATTGTATAACGATGAATATTCACACCATATAAAGTGTAAAAACATAAGGAAACTGCTGCCTTTAAAGATTCTTGAAAATATCCTGGAACTGCTCAAAACTTTTTGTATCTTATATAAAACGCCCTGTTTTCGAATACACTCTATTTTTACAAAATGCAGCAGTCCAGAATACAAGAATTCCCATATCTGAACTGCTGCAACCATAGGAAATATAAGGATTTTCCTGCTTTTATACCATTCATAATGAACTATTTACGAACAGTATACGAACATATCAAAAAAGACGATACCCCATTTTGGGCACCGCCTTTATATATACCAACTCTTTTTTTTAATTGTCATCTTAATTTTCTCTCAACATATCGCGTTTTTCTTCGCTTCTCTGAATACAAATCCCTGTGTCGCCTTCATAAATTCTTCCTCAAAACGTTCCAACTGTTCACAGGACAGCACTGCCTTCAATGGTTGTTGAAGCTTTCTGCAAATCATTTCCTTTAATATACAAGTTTTGTCACAATCTTCTGATGCACCGTAACTTTTACCAGACTTTTCATACAATCCAGCCGCATATTCTGACGCTTCATTAAAGGATGAAAACACTTCTTTCTCTTTACAGATGATCCCTCCCGTTAATTCATACAATATCTCTGTTTCCAATCCCTTACCGCTGGATGCCGTTACGGCTTTAACCTCATGCGGACTAACTATGTAAACATTATCTGCATTTGCCTGGCTCGTGTTGCAGACCAGTTTACACGAATGCACAGCATAAACAATACTGCCAATCGCAAATTTTGTTGTAATATTCATATAATACTTTCCTTTCTTTCTTTTTTCATTCTATAAGCATTAAATGATCACACTAGCATTATATGATTCTGCAAGGCATTCTCAATTTCCCTTGTCTGGATGCTTAAATACCGCTGTGTGGTAACTACTGAAGAATGCTGTAATAGAACACGGACTAACTCAATATTGTAATTATTATTCACGTAAATGCTGGTCGCAAAATATTTTCTAAAGCTATGGCTTGCTATGCCTGTAATTTGCAGGCGATCACATGCCAGCTTTAGATATTTGTTAACTGCCCTCTCAGATATGTCAAACAGTTTCGCAGATGGACTAATATTATTTTCAAGAGCATAATTCTGAATATAGATATAAATATCTACGGGCACTGTAAATTCTCTCTTCTTTTTTGTTTTCTTTTCCACTATATCCAGCCTGTATCTGTTTCCATCACGTATAATCGCAGATAATTTCAACTGTAAGATATCACTGATGCGCAGTCCTAAATTTGCCTCCAACGACAAAGCTGTTGCAATCCTTTCATTTGGTTTTACCACGCGCCCGTCTGCACATACAAATCCAGAACGAATTGCTGATATAATCTCCCTGTACTGTTCCTCTGTGACTGCTCTGGTTTTCTTATTCAATTTTTCCACCACCTTCAACAGTTCCTATTTTCACTATGGTTTAGTTCCAATTTATCAACATTAAAAATCCATTGATGCACAAAAGCCCATAAATAAAGGACAGTTCCTAATCCATACAATTATTGGAACCGTATGCATGGAAAATCAGAAAACTAATTACATTTTCCAAATATTATCCATACATACTTTGTTCCAACTGCTTTTGTATATTCCCGATCATTCTCCGAACAGTCCTTTTTCAACCTGAGCCATAAAATAGCTTTTAAACTCTCCATACAAAGGACTGCTGCGCCAAATGACAAACTTCTTTTCCGCTATATGGTCTTCCAGCGAATCATAATCAGAAATCTTGACACATATCCCCATCTTGTTTTTTGCCGGATCAACCTTAACCAGCGCATTCAAATACAGTTGCATCCTGCGGGCGTTAGGAATGTGATGCTTATGTAACAGTTCATTCACCATCTCTTCTGTTTTATCCATAATCCCTTTCGGCGTTTCCATAGTGTCCAATATTGGAAAATACATGTTCCCAAACTCCGGATCATCAAAGCAGCTTTCCGCATCCATTCCTTTAAATCCATATCTGCCTAACATATGCCGCTCCCCTCTTTCTGATTCTCCGTCGCTTTTCCAAACAAACTCCACTCAATGATCTGATACATTTTTTTAATGAATCCCAGCGCAACCGGATATGTCCTTTCTACTTCTGTCAAATGTTCCTGTTTAAATTCCAGATACTGATCCGGTGTCATCTTCTTTATTTCTAATGCCATTTCTGTAATCTGTGGAATGCATTCAATCATTAACTCTCTTTCTGTCATAGTTTCTTATCCTCCATTCTTAAATTATTTTATTAACCTAATCCGAACATACATGCTGCTTTGTATAATGGATTCCATTTAAGTTTCCGTTTGCGGTCTGATTCTCTTTTGGCTTTCCTTTTTAAACGCTCCATGACTGCAATTTGGGTGTCAATCTCCATGTATTCTGTCATTTGAACAGGAGTTAATGCACTGTATGGGGTTTTCAATGAATGGTCGATAACCTGTGTGCCGTCTGGACACGAAATAATTCTGAAATTAAACATGATTTCCACCTTTCTTTTTTGGGCGGTCTGTGTTATAATCAAGGCAGTAACCGCCATATTGGTTTTGGTTATGAATAGGTTGGTGATTTTTATTACAGGGACTTACAAGCCGTTTGACTATGCCCCGTTTTGGTGATTAGTTATTCGGATTAGCTTCTAATGCTTCTTGCTCGGTAGCATATAAAACATTATCAGCTTTACCGATATAACCGTACTCTGTGTACATGATGTATCACCCCTCTATTCAATTTTTAAGATTAAGCAAGGTTTTAAGTTGGTGGCTTGTGCCTTGCTTTATCTTATGCATTAATTGTACACTATCGTAGACATATTGTAAATATCGGAATTGTACACAAAAATAGACATGTATTTTTGTTTATTATGCACACTTTAATAGACATATCGAATATGATATAATTAATAAAAACGTAGGAGGTTTAAAATGTCTATTCGATACGACAAACTGTTTCAAATTCTAAAAGAACGTGGTCATAGTTCAAATTATTGGTTACGTCAAAACGGTATTCATTCGGCTACTGCAAGCAAACTCAAAAAGAATGAACGAGTAAACACAGATACTATAAATACAATCTGTAAGTTATTGAATGTCCAACCTGGCGATATCATGGAATATGTACCAGACGATGAGCCAAACGAAACACAATCTGAATAAAATTCCCCAATGAGAGTTAGTCCATGATGGACTAGCTTTTCATTTATCCTGCCATTATACAATGACAATTTGCGCCTTAACCAATCCATTTATTCATTGATTTGATTGAATTGTTTCCTTATTATATAGGCATAATTTAAACCAATTGGATGTGCAGAAAACCACCACTGCAAAAACCACTCATTCATTTTTATTACTGCATTGTTGGTTTGGCTTGTCTTCATACCATTTGATATGACCACCAGAAAATTTGATCTCTGGATGTGATATGTATGATCTGCCTATTCTGGTTACAATATTATCTGTTCTTTGAACAGCAAACTCTATTGTCTGTTTATTCATATCTGTATTTCCCTCCTCCCATCCAACACTTTTTATTTCTGCATACATCCTGCTACTTTTTTCGCAAATTTCCAGCTGTCTTTTTTACATCTGCCAACTCATCAAGAATCATTTTGTCTTCATATTGAAATATTGACCAACGCTCCAAGCATTTCCTTATAACTGTATCCGCCAATAATTTGTTTCAATGTGGCTTTTACCTGAATTCCCATATCAATAACCTTCGCTAATTCCCGCGCCAGTTCCTTTGGCACATATCCAATAACTGTCCTCTTAGATAATGAATGAATATGCACAACTATCTGAATGGCATTACTGTCGTGTTTATTGTCATTTTCCCTTTCCAATGTGACACTCAGATCATTTTTCCTGAACTGTTTCAGGAAATTCAAACATTCCTGCCTGTTCCCAAAAGTTGTTCCAGCAGCACGTATTGTCATAGAAAGTTTTACCCACTTCCACGCTCTTTTAAATGCTTGGGATAAAGAATAACCCGCTTTTTTCAGTTCATTTGCCATGATGCAAACGGCTTTTCGCATTCTGGTTATCTGTTTCATACAATTTTACCCCTTTCATTTTTGTGCGGATTGTGGTATACTGTTAACGGTGATTATATTTTTTGAATAGGTTTTTCGGGGACTTACAAGCTGTCTGGCTATGCCCCCGTGTTGGTTAAACAGTGTTTTCGGCTTCGAGTGCTTCTTCTTCAGTTGCATACTCTACGCCATCTGCACCAATGTATCCGTAATCGGTGTACATTGTTTTCATCCCCCTATTCAATTATTTAAGATTCTGCAAGGGAAAAAGTTGTCTAGGCTTGTTGCCCTTGCTTTATCTTATGCATTAATTGTACATCATGACGAACATTTTGTCCATATGTAATGTTCGCCAAAATGAACATTCTCTTTTTGTGCATTGTTCACAATAATGAACATTCTTCTTTGCAAGCGAACAACTGTTTGGTATAATATTTTTAGGAGGTAGCACAAATGGCAATTAATTATAATAGGTTATGGGCATTATTAAAAAATAAAAATTTGAATAAAACATATTTAAGAGAAAATGGCATACACCCTACATCAATAGCAAGAATGGGTAAAAACGAATATATTGACATTAAAATATTATCCCGTATATGTGAGTTATTGGGTTGTGACTATGCCGATATCATGGAATACATCCCCGATCCCCCGCAAAATCTCTCTGATTCCTGAATCTCAAGCCTTGTAATTTAACTGCAAGGCTTGTTTTCATTCATGAAAGAAATACCCGCTTACAAACTTCTTATATATTGCCTGATTGTAAATGTTCTTTTCTTTCCATTCCTTGTCAAATTTATTTTGTTTTATACGATTACCATGTTCATCATACGCAATAATAGAAACTTTGAATCTGCCATCATATAATCTTTCTACCCTTATGCGGCAATCGTTTATATAATATTCAAGTACATATACATCCAAACAGATAATGCATTGGATATCTTTTGTATCCTCAAAAAATGCTTCATATGATGAGTTATTTTTCATACCTACCAGCCCTTCTATTTCTTCCCTATTAATTTCACCAATACTGTATTGTCATTAGCTGAAATTATTTTTACATTGTAATATGATGTTAATGCTTTATATTGTTGTGCGTTTATGCGTTTCATAAGTTTTAATCCTCCGTTTTGATTTCTGTTTATTTTGCTGTTTCGTTTGTTGTTGAGATTATTATAGTTTATGGGTACCCATATTTCAAGATGGAATAATTCACAAATTATGGGTACCATATCATACACTTTTTTGTCTAATTTTATGGGTTCCCATATTATATACATTTATGACAAAATATGTTATAATATTTTTGTATATCTTAGGAAGGAGAACCGAAACTATGCCGGATGAAAAAAAACCATATATAATAAATGGAGAATATGTAACATTAGAAGAATACAGAAAAACAAAATATGAAGACTTAAGGATTAGGGTTCCTAAAGGGAAAAAAGAAATAATAAAAGAGTATGTTAAGTCTACTGGTGAAAGTTTAAACAGTTTTGTAAATAATGCTATTGACGAAAAAATAGAACGTGAAAAAAATTAAATAAAAATATACAAAAATGGTACCCATAAAAACACACAAAATATGGGTACCATTTTTGTATATTTTTATGTCTTGAATTATGGGTACCCATATTATATAATAACCTTATCAAACAGCAAACCAAAGTACCTTGACAATTCAATAGACTTTATACTCTGAATGTGGTATACTACCAACAACAGCACACCAAACATAAAAGGAGCGTGATTTATATGTCATTGACAAATGAAGACTTATTAGCAATCAGTCAATTATTAGATACAAAGCTCAAGGCTGAATTAAAACCTATTCAAGATGATATTGAAACTATCAAGAATGAGCAAAAAAGAATCAATATCATAATTGAAAATGAAATTCGTTCTGACGTTAGAATGCTTGCTGAAAACTATATGCCAGCTGCTAAGAAATACGAAAAAGCAACTGCAAAAATAGAAGCAATGCAAGCTGATATTGATGTTATGAAAAGTGTAATTCGTGAACACAGTGAAAAACTGCAAAAGATATCATAGTACATAACTGTTCTATCCTGAAAATTGCATAACCTAACTACAAAACCAGAGTGTAAAGTCTATTGAATTGTCAATATGCTTTACACTTTTTTGTTTAGGGAGGTTATTACTATGAATAAATATTTTGAAAATATCAGAACGCTTGAGGAATTAAGAAAGCAGTACAAAGAATTATTAAAACTGCATCACCCTGATAATGGTGGAAGTCTGGAAACAATGCAGGAGATTAATGCTGAATATGACAAGCTGTTTAAGATTTTGAAAAATCAGTATGAAAATAACTGCAGTTCAAATAATACCAGTGCGGAAAATAATTATAGCAATATGAAATATGACTTCGCTGAGGATGAAAAATTGCGTGAAATGCTGAATAAGATCATTCATTTTGATAGGATTGACATTGAATTGGTTGGTGCATGGATATGGTTGTCTGGAAACACATATTCTTGTAAGAAGGAACTGAAAGAGTTTGGCTTTAAATGGGCTTCACAAAAAAAGATGTGGTACTGGCATAGTGAAGCTTTTAGAAAGAGAAGTCGTAAAACTCTAAGTATGGATGATATCAGAAGTTATTATGGTAGCACCAGCATAAAAAATACTGATAAAATGGTACTAATGCAGGCATAGCAATCATAATTTCTTTTCCAAATAAATTCCAGAGAGTGCAGCAGTTCCATTTCAAAATCCACTGCTGCACTCTTATATTTTCAAAAGAGAAATCGGTATAAAATTAAAAAATATTGAATTTTTAAAGAAAGCAAGAAAAAACCGCATAGCATGTGAGGATTTTTAACAATAAATACTAATGCAATGACGATGCAAATTGTCTAACAATTTAAAATACAAGCCATAAATAATCAGATAATTTAATAGAATAAAAAATGCAGATTTTTAATGAAACAGAATGCAGCAGTACATATTGTATTAGATGTGCTTTTGTTAAGATACAGCAGAAAACCAAAATACAGAAGTGAAAAATTCTGTATTTAATTCGGTCGATTATAAGAAATTTCAAAATTACCAGGAAAAAACACTGGCTGATCTTGAAGAGGATTGATATAGAAGGAAGTATGCAAAAATGAATATAATAATATCGCTATATATTGTATGGGGTATACCAGTTAATTGATAGATTGCTTAGAAATGAATATAGGAATCTTAAAAAATAAGGCTGTGAGAGTTTAAATATATTCTCACAGCTTTGCTTTATTTGATGAATAAATTTGGAATGATGGAAATTACTTTTTATTCTTTTTGTACTGATTTGTTGTGTGTTATATAGGCACTCTGAGCGAGTTTTAGGGGAATACAGGGCTTGTAACGGTATTGGTGTATTGGTTATGGTGTGAAGGTAAAACGTGAATATGGACGATATACGGCGTTTCAGGGTATAGGATATTAAGTATCTTGTAATGGTACTACGGGTGTATTTACATTATTTTCAAGACACTTTGTTGTCCTAAAGGGTGCATCTGTTCTACCCACACATAACGATTATTTTTAACCAAACGAACTAAAATTCACTCAAATACGACTCATTAAAATAACTATCTAAATAAAATAATATAAAATTAAGAAAAATATTTTTTACAAATATATTTTAATATTTTTTCTTTCAATTCCGCATATTCGCCTTTATAATATGTAATATGTCTCCACTTTTTTAATTCATAAGGTATATCAATTATTAAGTTGTGTTCTGAAATTATTAAAACCTCTTTATCTAATCCCATTGCTAACCCCAGTTCAAAATATTCACTCAAATTCTCAGAGTCAACTCTTACGATTAAAAAGCTACTCTTTTTAATAGAATCTTTCACATTTAGTAATAGTCCGGAATTAACTCTCTTATAAACTAAATATTCAATATTTAGCTCATTTAATGCTGATTCAATTCCAAATTGATATACATCTTCATCTTTGTTCGAATGATCTATAATAATTGCTTTATTTATATTACAGTTAAAAGCTTCTTCAATGGTTTCAGAACGTACATATTTCAATATTTTTTCAATGGAATCCAATACGTCTTCTTTATTTGAAATTTGTTCTAAAACACTTCTACACTCTGAACAAATTCTCCCTACAGCCATTCCATATTTAATTTCGGATTTTTTTCTACATAAATCATATATACATCCTACTGCATTAGTATGTCTTAACTTAATCAATTTTTCTTCTTCAAACCCTAATATAAATCCCATTACTACTTGTGCTATTTCATAGATCAAAAAAACATATAATGATGGCGGAGCAAACTTTTCTTTCCAATTATATGTCGTAATTATTGATAAATTTTTATTTTGATGCAAAAACCAATTGTCATCAAAAGCCTTTTGTACTACACAAATTAAATATTTATCAGAAGATATTTTATAATTGTTACAATATGACCTCCAATTAATATATTCTTCCATACAAATTTCTTCAGTAATAATATTTAAATTAAAATGGAAATAACTCTGTACATTGTTTAATATCTTAATTGCCTTAATAACCTGTTTTTCCATACTATTACAATTGTCACAAACCACATTTACTTCCATATTTTTCTCCAATACATATAAATAATCTTACGCACACATTTTTATCATTAAATATTCTTACTTAACAACAATACACATTCTTAAAAACATTTAATCAATTTTATCATTTTCTTTTATTTACCTGTATTCTATCATCCTATCAATTAGAAATCAACAATTAACGATGTAAAAATAAAGTTTTTCAACCTATACTATTTTCTCTTTATGAAAAAATACAATTGTACACATCCCAAATCCACCACAAACCGTAAAAAAATGGGGCACGCCAGATATTTCTATCCGGTATGCCCCATAAATTCAATGTTAATCTGTAATTTCAACTTCCCAGCTCATCATAGCTTCATATACCTTAAATGGCAATCTTTCTATATACTTTTCCGCTGTATCCTTAATAAATTTCTCTTTGTACTCCTTATATTTTGCAAATGCCTCCTCTGGCGTATCATATCTGCCCAGTTTCTTATTCTTTCCCATAAAATTCATTTCTGCGCGGTATTTATTTCTTTCCTTATCAAAATGGACTCCCAGAGGCAGATCACCCCTGTTTCCCCTGCAGTTTATTAACAGCGTATTGATTTCATGCGGAACCAACACAGCAGTTTCAGGACTGTATACAGTGTTTCCTTTAAACAGAATATCTTTATCCACATCAAGCCTGCCATCTCCATATTTATGTGAATCATACCAGACTTTAAA
The DNA here is from genome assembly GCA_910584595.1 of uncultured Eubacterium sp. GTDB lineage: Bacteria > Bacillota > Clostridia > Lachnospirales > Lachnospiraceae > Eubacterium_J. The sequence goes on along the minus strand of CAJUBQ010000029.1, from coordinate 38,967 downwards.
ATTCATATAATTCAGCCATTCGGCACACACTTTGCATCCCTTATACTGCGGCTGTCTCTCATGGAATTTTGCATTATAACAGCGGCTTAACATGTCATGCCATCTCAAATAGGATTCACAGGTACAATCCACATTTTCACTTCCACGATATCCAATCCCACACATAACAGGCTCCATTGCTTTCCTGCTCCAGTCATCAGGCTTATATCTGATATCATTTATTACTTTCAATATAAATCCTTCTGAATCATCCCCTGTTTCATTGAAATTCTTTTTGACTATCCTGTACTGCTCCTGGTTCAACGGATACAGATTTTTATAATAATAGTCCTGTTTATTGAATCCCTTATGCCATGTATAGGTATTATTCGCTTTGTCTGGATTCACTACAAATTCCTCAATTACCGCTTTTGCTGCATACAGGGTGGTTCGTTTATAATTCCATTTGCCATTGGAAAATACGTTCTTTACTAATTTATAGCATAAACTGCCATCACTATCATAAAATCCTTTTAAAAGATTATATTCTCCATAAGGGCGGACAATCACCCTTCCATAATTGGACAGCCACGCCTTTTTATAATCCATCAGCCTGACAAATATTTCATCTGATGCTAATGGAGTAATATCTATGCTGGAAATGTCAAGTATGCTTTCTCGCTTTACTTCTTTATACTGTCTCTGAATCAATATTTCAAGATTATCCGAAAACACGATCTTATTCTTTTCTTTCAAATACTCCCGCTGGTATGTATACTCACATTCTTTGCATTGTCCCAGATAATAAGGCTCATGTAGTTTTCCTCTTATCAGCCTAAATTTATCTATAGGCAGGATTCTCCCGCATTTATTGCATATTTTTGTTTCTACAATTTTTGATTTATTCATTAACTTGATATTCCTTTCGATATGATTATTAGAAAACGACCCCAAAACTGGAACCGCTCAGACAGCATCCACAGATGTGTGGACACTAAAAGAGAGGGTGTCTCATAAATGGACTCCCTTGAAATAAGGTGTGGATTCAGACCACACCTTCAAATTATTTTCTATATTTTAACTGCCGATTTTTGCCAGAATATTGGCGATATGATATTCTTTATGATTGTTTTATGACATTTCCTGTTCTGGAAACATTGATTTTTCCCGCTTATATGGGGGGCTATGTTTGCATTATTTTGAAACTTTCACAGGCACTTAGAATACAGACCTGTATTTTGATTCACTATTTTTTCAAAGAGTTGTACCATGGTGATACAACTTTTCGCACATTTATGTGTGATTAACTCATCTTTTTGTAGGTGCTGAGTTTAAAACCGATGTTTTTGATTTAAAACTTTTTCTTTTAAATGCAAACAGGTTAAGCACATTTATTTGCAAGCATTTTCAATTCTTTTACAATTCTTGCTATCACACTTCCACAGCTTTCACCCTCATTTACTCTTATAAATTTACAATATATTTGATTCTCTATGTAATTTTGTCTTTTGCGGTCATAATCCTGTTTATACTTATGTTCTTTTTCATCAATTTCTATGGCTATATTATACTTTGGGATATATAAATCTATTTTATAATTGCCAACCTGATATTGTGGAATACACTCAATATTCACTGCATTGAAAAAATCTTTTATTTCATTCAAATACTTATATTCAAATCTCGCTGAACGGATATTGTATTTGAATTTATTTATAAGAATACCAGCCCCGACATCATCCATTTCAAATTGATTTTCATATCTTCCACGTTTTGATAAATAAGAACTTTTAATAAAATGTTTAGATAATTCAGGATTTCTCTTTAAAAGATTTTTTATAGCTTCATTTACATGCTTGCTCTGCTTACTAAACTTCTCTGCTATTTGTCAAAATCTCTTTACCTTCTCCATTTATTTTTTGTTATGTTTTAATTAATTTACGAGCAGCAATTTTCTACCCATCATTCTTCACCACTTTGCACACTCTTAACCTGTACCGCTATCCCCTGGCTCCTTAAATATTGTACCGCCATATCCAGCAGACTCCCATTATTAATCGTTTCGTCCATTGTGTCCTTCCATACATGCGGCTTATGCTTCACTTCCAACCCTCCATGCAGTCCATGATTCGCCCACTCTGCCACCTGGAACCCTGTTGCATTTACATAATCATCCATTGCGTCATAATCTATATATACAGATGCACGCACGCCATTCCTATAAGGTTTTGCGTCTGCTTTAACAGCAGAACGAAGGAAATCAAAAGATCTGCGGTAATTGTCTGGTGTCCAGCCTTTATAATATTCATCCAAAAAATAGTTTAGTGTCTGGTATACTCTCTCTGCCATCACATCCACCATTTTTGTCATTGTAGGCATGAGCGCCTTCTGTAAATCATTCATATTATTGATCCTCTTCGGCATTTACAATCTCTCCTTCTAAAACTCCTTTTTCAATCAGCGTATTCCTCTGTTGCGCAGTGCAGATGCATTTTTCGCTTAATCCTGCGAATCCATTTTCAATATTCTTTCTGTACCTGCTGTTCATCCTGTCCTTTAATTTGTTATTGCGATGATAATTTACCGTCACATATGGAACCCTTCTTTCATCTTCATCATCAAAAATATTCATGGTTACTGGCGCATGGATTTTTGGTGTCAGTGTGCCTATTCCTGATATATTCAGTTTCTCGCCATCTATAAGAGCCTTTGCACATTCCTCACAGAATTGGTCTAAGATATCTCTTATGACTTCAATTCTATAGATGTTGTCTTCCCTCTGCATGATCCGCTCTGCAATCTGTTTGACTGTAAGACCGTATATGCGTTTGTAATTTGTTTCTGCTGTCTGCATTGTTATATTACCTTCCTTTCGATTTTGATTTTCTTCGTGTTTTGTTTCTTTCTGATTTGTTGTGGAATTATTATTGAGTAGATAATTTATGGTGATAATTTGTTTTGAAATGTATAAAGATGTGATAATAAATATAGTTTTTAAATTATCAGAATATTTATAGAATTATTTTCAATATTCAGAATGTATTTTCAATAAGATTAGTCACTTTATTTTTCTAAGATGCAGCAGTGGACTTGAAAAAATGTACTGCTTCCTCATTGTATTATATGCATCAATGAAATTGACATTTTATTCTTGGAATGGTCTGAACATGAATGATATAATATACCTTTGTGATACGCTGTAGTGACTGTAGATAGAATTTTTAGATGTGTTCAATAATTTTGGTTAATGAATTTAGGCACTATAATAAGTCCACAACTGACTAAAAATTTCTTAATCAGTTATGGACTTATGGTAATGTCCAAATATTAAATATTCTTTCCAAATTTTACACCATTTTTGACACCATTTTAACGTTGAGATACACCATTTCGCGATAAGTTACGATACTTCTAAAAATATGGAATTACCGCAAATGCTTATAAATTCAGTATTTTCAATAGTTTTCATCCTATGAAGCAACTGTCTACCATAAATTCGATAAATTCTTTTTTATATTGTTCCATGTATTTGTTTCTCCTTTGTCTGTTGGTGAATCAACGCTATTGCAGCCTTTTCATTAACGGTATATCTCATTATGTCTCGCAATCCTGTATGCATTTACTATTTCTTCTCTCGTTGTAGTCTTGAACTTATCAATGGATTTACGCAGCAAACCAAATAATAAGTATAGATATACTGCGCTTAGTATACCACCAAACCTTATTACTTTCAACTCACAAATCCAAACTTTTCTACATGAAACATTTATTGTAAAAATTATTTTACAGTTTTGACAATATGAGTCCCCCTCACAGTCTGTCTCCATAAAACTCAAGTAATTTAAAAAAGTGTAAAGCCCTGATAATTTCATAAGACTTTACACTCATTTATTATTTTCTAATATGCAATTACCAGGTCTTTACATCGTTTCTGTAACAGGCGATACATTTGTTCAAAAATGAAAGTTTCATCATTTTTTCATAACCAGCTGCATGATCGCCATTTTAATCTTTTTAACTTATCTAAAAGAATAACATTCCGTTCATTTTTACCTGATACATAATCACTCCTACTTTCTTTGAGCGTTCTGTTTGTTACCGTTTTATCATAGCATATTCCATAAAACGTGTAAAACATTTCAATCGTCTAAGTGACGGATTCTGTTTCAGCGACAACCTCAATGACACTTTTTGCCGGAATATCCGTAACTACAATCTTGCCTGACTGCTGCAGCTTCATGATTGCGTCCTCTACTTCTCCTTCTTTTATTTCGAGCTGTTGCGCTGTCTGCCTGACAGTCGGTGCAAATCCATTTTCATCTGATCGTAATTTCATATAATCATAAACCTTTTGAGTAATTTGATCCATAAAGATACCTTCTTTCTTTATTTCCTGATAAATAGTATCTCTTAGATTCAGTAAATTACTATGCCAGTTTGAAACATCTAAGGAAGGTTTTGAGAATTGATATGTATGACTCCTGCCTCTTCCAATACTCTGTCTCTGCCCATCTGTCTTTGTTCCTCCGCATTTTCCTTCCAATGATCCGCTGCATACTGTTCGAATGGTTCCAGTGTCTCTTCCGGTTGTCCTGATGGTTCAGAAATCTCGTTGGATTCTTTTTGGAATGGATAATATAGATGGTATTCCTTCCTGTTTTTCATGTCAAATTTTACAACAATGTCATGCGACAGTCTGTACGTTTTTCGATACTCAGGTTCAAGCTCTGCCAGCCAGCCTTGGATATATGTTTCAGCCGCCTCTTTTTGTTCATCAGTCACAAGCTTATCCTTTGCCTCAAACATTCCCTGAATCATCGGATGATCTTTAGGCTTTCGAATGCTTGTCTCATCTGACTCAAATACAGCTCGAACGGTCACTTCATTACCTTTTCTTTCTTCTTTTAAAAATACGATTCTGCTGTTTTCAACTGTACAAATCCCTTTTCTTAGATCCTGCTCTAATTTAAGTATATCCTGATAAATCTTTTCCGCCATTTCATCCGTAATTTCAGAACATGCTTCCTGAATTCTCCACCCTTCATTTTTCATACCAGAATCATTAGCTTTTACAGTATCAGCCCGGGATGCGCCGCAGCCTGCCAAAAACAGCATTGCAAAAACAGTCATGTATATTATTTGCTTTATTTTCGTCATAAATTCAGATCCTTCCATACATCTTTTTCCAATCATTGATTTTTCAATATCACTGTATCAAACCGCCGCCATCATTATTCCTGCTCTATCATTTCTTGTATATAAGCCCTGCCGTCTGCAATGCGAGCACGTTCTAAATGTTCATTTTCCTCTATCGGAATGATCGATTCATCTTCTCCAAGATAATACAATTGATACGTCACCGGGTTTTCTCCGTCTTTTGCATCTGCTGCTGATAAATGCACCTGATATGAATAACCTGTTTCTTCCGGCTGCATATAATATGGCGTTACTTCTTGCAGATAGTCACGATATGCCTTTTCTGCCATCTTTTTCTTTTGGGAATCTTTCATATGATCGATTTCTTCTCGCATTCCTGCAGCATAAGGACTATCCTTCGGGCGCTCCATCAATGTCATATCTGCCGATACTTCGATGTCTAAAGACAACAGGCCATCTTTCATGGCTTCGTTACAAAAAGTGACTGCAAAATTATGAAGTTCATACACTCCTTCATATTTTTTGTGCATATGCATCACAAGTTTATCAGCTATTTCTTCTGCTCTGTGATTGCCAAGATTCAGGCTGATGTTCGTAATATTGGAATTCTCCCATTCGAAAGCATCTTCGTGTTTCGCGCTTTGCACTGTGGCATCCCACGGTGATGTTGCAAATACACCTGCCAGTATACAAATTAAAACCGCTGCGGTAATTCCTGTTTTTATGGTTCTTTTTCTATATTTCATAATTGCTGTTATCCTTTCCTGCATGGCATTCGTATGAAAATTGTTGCAAAGCGGCGTCATTTTGCTGCTATTTTCCTGCATATGAATTAAAAGACGGGCATATTCTGATCTTTGAGCTTCTCCAAACATACGGATGACCGTTTCATCACAAGACAGCTCCAAATCACGGTTGCACAAAATATACATCACCCATACCAACGGATTAAACCAGTGAATCGCCAGGGCGGCAATCAGCATAAATTTTGTTACAATATCAAACCGTCTGATATGAATCCATTCATGCATTAAAATATATGATAACTGTTTTGTGTTTGTCCAATCTGTCGTTTCCGGCATTAATATCACAGGATGAAGCAAACCGTAAGTTAACGGACTATTTACAAAACCAGACCGGCGTATGCGCACAGACCGGCTTTTACAATGCTTCTGCAACCACAGATCTGCAAACTCGCATTTTACAGAAACCGATGTCAGAAAATGCACCCGGCATCTGATATAAACAGCTGCAAAAAACAGGAGACATAAGCCGCACCCAACCGCCCAGACTGCTCGCAGCAGATCCATATTCAGAACAAAAAACTGCTGCTGATCTAATGCAGAACCCGAATCTTCCATATAAAAAGGAGATAATTGTTTTTCATACTCCGTCTGCTTCCCATCAGAGCTTTCCACCTGTCCAGACTGTTGACGCACATCCACATTCTCATCTATGGATAACACGTATTCCGGAATCCTGGAATATACGCTAAAAGCGGATGGAATACGAAACGGAATCAATAATTGCACAAGCGCCAATCCCCATAAAATCAAAAATGTTTTCTTTGGCAGACGAGTAATTGTAACTGCTCTGACTAAAATTACCGCCAAAATAAAAACTGCTCCTGATAGACTCATTTGTATTATCTGCATAATATCCACCTCTCTCACATACGTATCTTGCTGCCCGGTCTGACGAAGCGCATAAAATAAGACTGCGGTAGTCCCTGATATATGTAGACTACCACAGTCTCCTCAAACTGTCAACCTTATATTATACATGCAGTCTTTCATAAAACTGTCTTACATCCCAGGAAACCTGTAAATCCCTGCTCTGAATCTCTCTGGCCAGATGCAGTCTTTCTATCCTTGTAACTCTGGATAATGCAACATATAACTGTCCTACGTCAAAACAGTATGGATCCAGATTGACACTGTCATATGTCTGCCCCTGCGATTTGTGTATGGTAACGGCAAACGCTACTCTTAACGGAAGCTGTGTAAACTTTCCGGTAACTACCTGTTTCAGAGAAGCCTTTTTTGTATTTTCGTCAACAACGACCTGATATTCGATATCTTCCCATGTATATGGGCCAATTTCCGTACTGCATCCGTTGTCAAACTGCACCTGAACTGCATGTTCTTTCAGCTTTTTCACAGTGCCAAGCGAACCGTTTTGATAATCTCCTCCCGGCTCATTTAACAGGCTCATAACTCTTGCCCCTTCACATAAGACAAGAGATTGTTTCGTTGGAAGTGTATCTTTAAAATTCTCATTGATTCCTTCATACGTTCTTTTTTCCGTATGAAGATGATCCATCTTTTGTTGATTCCTCTCATCTACACGCTTATTTAACGCTGACATAAAAATGCCAGGCTGTTCTTGTCCGGCTGCATTCCGATTAAACCAGTCAATGGCGCTTCCATCGCCATTTCGAATTTTATTCAGGTTTACTAAAAACCGGGCATCTTCTTTTTGGCGCATCACTTTCTTTAATGCAATCGTACAAAAATTCATTTTCTCCCATCCGGGCGCCAGAAAGGCAAATCCCGCTGAAATATCCGGCACCTGTTCTTTCCAGCCTTCTTCCAGCACTTCACGGTCTTTCGCTATCACTGGCGGCAGCTGGCTAAAATCACCTACTACAATGACTTGTTTTGTTTTTTTTGCCATTTTTTCTGCCTTATGTATATATCTGCACAAATAATCAAACAGATCAAATCTGCACATGCTGATCTCATCAATGACGATAATATCCGCTGCTTTTACCGAATCACGAATCTTTCCAAGCGGCTGATTTGGCAAATACGGCTGTGGCTTTATTCGAAACACACGATGTATCGTAGCGCCTCCAATCTGCAGCGCAGCAATGCCGGTAGGAGCACATACTAAAACATTTTTACCGCGCATCCGTTCTAAAAAAACATTCAGTAAAAATGATTTGCCTGTTCCAGCCTCTCCGGTAAGAAAAACATTTTCTCCCTGTAAAAGAAATTGAAAAGCTGCCTTTTGCTCCTCATTCAGACTGTCATAGCCGCTATTTGCCTGTTTTTCTTTTTTATCACTCTTTTTCTCCTCATGCTTTGGCGGTTTATGTGTTACTGCATCTGATTTTGTACAATGACTCAGCCACATCTGCGCTTCATTCTTTGTGGCAAATCCCTTGAACTGACTTCCGGGATATCCGTCTACCTGCTGTCTGCATTCCTCCCAATTTGTAAATATCCCGGTAGTTTTTCCTGTTCGGACTGCATAAAAATTTTTTTTAGCCATTTTTCATCTTCCTTTTATTTATAATGTTTCCACTATACATCGATGTTTTTTTTGCTTTTTATTATATCCGATTCCAACAGCCAAAATTTTTCCATGATACTTAGGCTGTTCTCCACATTTTCCCCGAAAACGCAGATCATATTTCCTGTTTCGAATCTGTAAAACAGCCTCTTGCGGTGTATGATCCACTTTTAATTCTAATATTATGCAATCCGCATACATGTCTGTCTTCGGATAAAAAATAAAATCTACATATCCGATGCCGGATTTATCCTCCCGCTCTACATCGTATTGATCTCTTGCTGCCAGATATGCAAGATTTACAACTGCCGCCAGTTCTGTTTCATTATGATATTGCAGCAGCGGCGTTTCCGTATCATGCACAAGCTCCAAAATTTCAGACATTGTTTTGGTGTCTCCATGCAGCGTTGCCTTTAGCATACGTTCCGACTCTTTGGCAAGACGATGTACATATCCAAGCGAAGCTTCCTTTTGCAGCATCTCATCAAATCTTTCCATAAGCTCTCTGTTTGGAACAGACACATAACCGTTTTCATAGCTTAAAAATCCATATACAACCATTGCGGAAAATATTTCATCTTTTGTTTTTAACTGCATGGATACCGCTGCATATTCCCGCACTCTTGCTGATGCCGGAATACCCGATACCATAAGCGCAAGATCGTCCCTGACTGCATCTACATTATTTTTTATATAGTAAAATATTTCATCATAAGGCCCGGCGCTTGTCCAATAATTGCCCAAATTATTATTGGTCAGCGCAACCACGACAGAACGGGGATTATATAGATGTCCGCCCGCTTTTTTATAATAACCGTTATACCATTCTCTTAATCCTTCTCTTGTGACATGCCTTTCTTTTTTGACATTTTTTTCATATCGTTCATATAAAGCGTCCACTTCCTTTTCTGTAAACCCAAAATATGCAGAAAATCTCTCTTCTGATGCCATTGTATATTCCACAAACATATTTAGCTCCGAACCGCTTGCATATTTTGCAATCGGCAATATTCCTGTCATATATGCAAGCTGCACATAAGGCCGATCCTTCAAAAGACTTCGTAAAAAAGCCAGAAAGTCCCGCTTATCATTCTCCTGCGCAAATGGCTGATGAAATATAAAATCCCATTCGTCTAAGATAAATAAAAATCGAACCGAACTATCCTGTGAATAAATATCCATAAACAGATCTACTGCCGACTCTTCCATTTCAAATGCAATATACGGATATTCCTGTTTCAAATCTTTCATCAAACGTTTTTCAATTCTGGATATATACTGCTCATAGGTCACACACTGCCTTGAAATATCAGCAAAAGAAATATGAACCACACGATATTTATTTCGAAAACTTTCATACTCTCTTATGCTGCCAATATTTAATTTATCAAATACATCGGCAGAATCACGTGAATCCGAAAAAAAAGACGCTATCATATTTGCCGCCATTGTCTTACCGAATCTGCGCGGACGCGTCACACATATATAATTCGATCCTTCCAAAACAAGCGGAAATAATTCTGACAGCAAAAACGATTTGTCCACAAAATATGGTTTTCGTGTTTCGTTTTTATATAAAGTATACGCCGTTTCGCTATTTAAATAAACACCCATGCAGCACCGGTTCCTTTCTCTTCCTTCCATTCATCTGCTATGAATCCGGAATAATTTTTGTTTGTTTTATCTTACAAGGAAATGATAATCTATGCAAGAAAAACATGTTCAAACACAATTAAAATAATAAAAAAATTTCAGCCTGCGGCAATTACTGCTCCGCAGACTGAATGTTACATTCACATATACGCTATACATCCTTCTAACCGATTTTATATATAAAAATCATATTCTAGAAAAATTCCTCCGGCACATCTTCGGCCGACTTCCACTGGAGCATTGCATCTTCCAAATGCATACCATTGCTGACCGCGTCTTTCCGTACGGCATTGACTGCCTGTATCTCCTTCATACGCGCACCCGTCAGCGTGTATCCCTTCATCGCCACCAACGTCGCTACCCACGCAAGCATTGGTACGATACAAAACAGTACAATGACAACCATATGCATCCCGTCCGCATACGGAGTATTTCCATCCGGCAGCGTATGGATTCCTATCATTGCAACCGCTGCTCCTACAATGGTAGAACCAAGAGAGCTTACCAGTTTATCAACAAGCGAAAACAGCGTTCCCATAATGCCGGGGATATACCGCCCGGAACGATAAGTTTCATAGTCTGAACAATCTGCCACCATTGGAATCGGCATATCTGCCGTTGCATAATAAGCCCCGTATCCAATACCAAAAAACAAAACAAAAAGTATGGAATAAATATTTGGCGGCAGCAGACACAATTGAACAGCCGGATTTTCCGGTCTCCACAAAAACAATAATACGAGTACACCCACGTACATTCCAAGCGCCAGCCCCGTATACCGCACAAGCGAAGCTTTCTGCCCATGCTTTTGAGAAGTGCGTACGGTCAGCAGAAAAAACGGAACCGAAAATATATAACCAACGATCATCATCGGCAGATACAATCCGCCATAATCCCCCATCATTGCGCCATAGAGCATACATAATACGGTCATATTTGTGGCAATGGAAAACGCCAGCTTGCATCCTGCCCCTGCTACCATAAGACGCTGCAGCTCTTTATTGGCTTTTAAGATCGCAACATATTCTTTCAGCTCAACCTTCTCCTGCGTGCCGCCAACTCCAAAAAATTCCGGCCTGTCCTTCTCCCAGATTCCAATGACTGCCAGAACCGTCAACGCCGCTGATACAAGAACTGCTAATGGAATCATAACATTAAAAAATGCCGCACTGTTATAACCACCCAGCTTTTCACTTAATATCGGAGCCAAAAACTGAACGAGCCCCATCCCGATCAAACATGCCACCGTATTAAATACCGTAAACAGCGGACGCTGGTTCGGATCGTTGGTCAGGCAGGTCTGTCCGGAACGTGTACATGCTGTCTGAAATGTATAGCCAATGACATACAATGCATAAAACAAGACAAAACATACATATTTGAGCCATGACAGATTTTCCGAAATCACCCTCGTTCCGAAATACAGTAACACAGATGAAACGATCATAATTACATTGCCAAGCGCCATATAGGGCCGAAACTTACCAAATTTTGTAGACGTCCGGTCGATCAGCGCCCCAATGATCGGATCCGTTACTGCATCAAACAGCCGCATAACGGTAACCATCGTAGTCGCAAACATCAAAAACAATCCAAGAACTCCGTTTGCATAATAAGCAATAAAGTTCATGGTGAGGATATAATACACATTTGTCGCTCCATTATTCATCGGAAATAAGACAAGCTGATAAAGTTTTGCACGATTTACATTTGTCTTTGTTCCCATCTTTTCATTACTCATATGTGTCTATCCTTTCTTTTTGCCGCAGCATCCGGTCAGGCCCCCACCTGCCCGGGCTGCAGCTTCCGTTCTTATCCCCCTGAAATACCTGATAGATAACGATACCTTCACCTTTTAAACTACATATTGTCTACAGATTTATATGCCATATAATCCCTGTAAATATCCGTCTTTTTAAATTTCTGCTTCTTTACAAACCACAATACCGCCGATATAACAAACAGCAATCCAACAATGATACATGCGGTCCACAATCCCGTCACAATTGCAATATTTCTCTTTTTAATGACCGTATCCGGTCCAATCCCATTCATTCCGGCTGAATTTGCAATCGAATACAGGTTTTGGTGGCATGCTTCTTTCATCGCTGTTACAATCACCGGATCTTTTTTATATTTCGGAAGCTGTCTGGTTACATAAGGAAGCATTGCATCAAACGTAGACACACCGCCTGCCATCAGGCCATCCACTCCATTCACGTAGGTCGTTAATACATTATCTGTAATATTCAGACCCTTTTTCCCCCACTCCTGTCTTACAATATTTGTCATCAAACCGCGGTTTCCTCCAGACCAGATGGCTCCCCAGCGTGTATATGCAACCATCAGTCCTGCATCTGCTTCTTCTACCGCGCCCTGGAACGCTTTTAAATAAATCTCTCTGGCAGCCTGTTCGTTCAGCCATACCCCAAGGCCAATACGATCCTGCTCACAATCATTTAACGCAAAGTGTTTCAAAACAACGAAAATTCCCCGGTCTGTCATTGCCTGTACTTCGTGTTTGGACATTTCTCCTGCAAGAAAACCATCTTCTGAATAATACTCAAAATTACGTCCGCCATACGGCGTTCTGTGCGTATTGCTTCCCGGACCATATAAACATGCGATTTCTGCAGAAATACAATTATTTGCAATCACCCTTCCGATCTCATACATCATTTCTGTGTTAAAGGTAGCTGCCATCACATCTTCAGATGTAAATGCCGTTGCCACAAGAGCCGTCTTTCCTTCTTCTTCGCCTGCTTTAAATAGAGATGCGGTAAGTCCCTGCGGTCCGTTCTCATCACGAGTGCCCGGAGCCTGCACTGACTCTACCGGCATTGTCCAATGGAATGAATCTCCGATCAAAGATACCATATCATCAAAAGACAGCTGGTCTAATAGCTGCTCCCATTTCGGATCCTCATAAGGCGCTCCGATCATATCCACAAGTTTCAGTCCATGATCCGCACCAAGTACCGGCATTTCTACAGATTCATAATCACCCGCATCATACTGCACATCCTGAAGCTTTGCAATGAGATTTTCTGTCAGCATCAGCCTGACCGCTTCTGTCGGAAACGTCCCTGTCCAGTCATTACGGGAAAGCCAGTTAATCTTTTGTCCGCCCAGATCTTCGCTTAAGTTAATGTCGGAGTCTGACAGCTGGTTTGTAATCGCCGTTCCGTTTAAAGAAGCCGCATAAGTCGTCGTATCCTGTTTTGCATTTTTCCACTTATACGTAAGTGACTTGTCTCCATCCGCATCCATACGCCCGTCTGACGCCTGGTAGCCTTTGGCTGCCAAAATATTATTGACCGCATTATGCGCGTCGGTTGCTGCTGTAAAATAATAATTTCCTTCATCCAGCATATACGTGCCGCAGCCATAAGCATCATAAGAAGCAATGTCTCGCCTGTCTACATAGATTTTCAGCGTTTCGCTGCCGCCCGGCTCCAACACAGCCGTTTTTCCAAATCCACAAAGCGCCACAGATGCTTTTTCCACCCCGTTTTTCACATCGTAACTCGTATAAGGCGACTGTACATACACTTGTACGGTTTCTTTTCCTGCATACGTATTTCCGGTATTTGTCACCGTAACGGACAGTTCGAACTGATCGGTATCTGTATTGTAGTCTGCCGTCAGATCGCTATATTTAAAATCCGTATAACTTAACCCGTAACCAAACGGAAACGCAACGTCACTGCTGTAATCATAATCACCTGCATTTCCTTTTTCCATTACGAAATCTTCATACCGTGTTTCATAATATTTATACCCTACATAAATGCCTTCCTGATAAACCATATACGTACTTGCATTTTTCGGAATCACGCCCTCTTCATACCCTTCATACGTAACCGGCACAAAATTAACCATTGCCGGAGACGAATAGTTGTTATAGCAATACGTATCTACCAGACTCCCGGACGGATTTACTTTGCCTGCCAGTATCTCGCCGACTGCGTCAATACCGGAAATGCCTACATCGCCGATCCACAGACATGCATCCACGCCATATGCATTATCTTTCAAAAAGTCCACCTGCAGCGCATTGGCAGAATTAATGAGCACAATAATCTTTTTGACAGATCCGCCCGCTTTCATCGCGGCGATATTTTCCATCATTTCTCTTTCATTTTCATCCAAGGCAAGATAATTCACATTTCGATGATCCAGGTCCGCGCCTTCCCCGCCAACCCGGGAAAATACTACAACCGCCGCATCTCCATAAGAAATAACAGAATCCTTTACTGTATCCGTATACAGCTCCCATGGACATTCCGATACGGTTGCTGAGGCTGTTGCAATCGTGCCTCCTTTCTTTCGTGTATATTTTTCATCCAGTCCAAGATAAAAATCCCATAGCGTCTGGTTCACTTCAAAACCTGCTATTTCCAGCGAACCTTTCAGTGTATTCGCTGTAGATGCATCGATGTTGCCGGAACCTGTCCCGCCATAGACAAGGTTCACCGAAGAGTTTGAAAAACAGCTTACTTTTGCGCCCTCTGCAAGCGGAAGCGCACCATTTTCATTCATTAACAAAGCGGCGCCTTCTGCTTCTACCTGTTTACACAGCTGTTCGCCATAATGAACCATCTCTTCCTGCGAATCAAAATCCATTTTATAATAAACTGCATTCTCATCTTTGTTCTTTATATTGTTAAATGTACCACCTACAAAAATAGATAAAGAATTGTCAAAAATGCTGCAAAATACTGCTAATACGATCAGTATTACCGTAATCGGCGCACTGATCCAGGTCAGTACTTTCCACGGTCTCGTCGCCCTTCTGCGCGCACGTTTATATTCTTTTTTTCTGGATTTTATATCACGATTTTTTCCCATAACAGCTTCTCCTTACTATACCCAATTCTGGCTCTTTCCTTTTTTCACTTTGTATTCCGTACGCGGCTGTGCCGTCTTAAAAATAACTGCCGTATCGGTCAGAGCGCCGGATTTTGCTTCCAGATGATTTTCTTTTTCCATCCGTAGCTTAAAGTGAAATGCATGTTTCCCCTTCTGTGTTTCTACGAGCTGCCCATTATTATATAAAGATACCTGCTCCTGATTGGAATACACCGTCACGTCAGTTACATTCTCCACACGGTATTTATAACGTCTGCCGCAAAGATGCACAAATGGTTCGCTGCTCCACCATGCCTTATAAATGTAAAAACTGTCCTTTTTTATTTTACGGTCAAACGTTACCAGCCCCTTATGGTTCATCCCAGGTTCCCCACCCTGGTCTCTGGCATCTGCCGCAAAATCAAACATATTCCATACATACGTAGACCATAAAAACGGATGACGCTCAAAGCACTCCAGCATATACTCATGATATTTCGCCTGATATTCTTCCGAATGGTCACCGCGCTTTGGATTTGCACTGTGCAGATTCGGCATTCCTTCCGCACCATACTCAGAATAACCCAAACAACGTTTCGGATATTTCCAATGGTAAAATTTCATAAACAGATCATTTAAGAAAAGTCCCGGTACATACCATCCCAAATACAAATTCCATGCCACCAGATCGGTAATCTTAGATACCGGATGAAACGGATGGCACATCGCATAGCAGGCAAGCGTCGTCGGCCTTCCCGGATCCAGCTCTTTCACAAATTTCTGCAAAGCACGATGGTTGTCCAGCATATCATCTCTGTGCTTTCCGGAAATCGTAATCTCATTGGAAATCCCCCACGTAACGATACATGGATGATTATAATTTTGCACAATCAGCTCCCGCATCTGGAAAAACGTATTCTTCCTGCCCTGCGGCATATGCGCGGAAATATATGGAATTTCCGCCCAGACGACCATCCCATAACGATCACACAAATCATAAAAATACTGATGATGCTGGTAATGCGCCAGCCGGATAGTATTGGCCCCCACTTCACGGATCAGATCCATATCTTTCTCCATATGGCTGTAAGAAATCGCATTCCCGATTCCTTTCCAATCCTGATGCCTGGACACGCCCCGCAGCGGATAAGACACACCGTTTAAAAAAAATCCTTTGTCCGGATCAAACGAAAACGTCCGTATCCCGCAAAATGTTTCGATCTCATCCAGTATCAGGTCTTTCTGTCTGATCTGCGCTGTCAGCTTGTAAAGATATGGGTCTTTCACACCGTTCCAAAGATGTGCATCCGGCACTTTTATGACCGCATCTGTTCCCTCAGCCGTACCGGCAATATTCCCTTGTGCATCAAACAGCGTAAGATATACCGAAAGACCTTCTTTTTCCAGTTCTTCCGCACGTTTGTTTGTATAAGAGCGTACGTTTACAAATCCTGTCTTGCCTTTTATATCCGTGGACACCTGTATCCCGGGACCGCCATAATAATCCAGATCAAAATGTGCCTGATGTACGATCAAAAATTCTACATCCCGGTAAATGCCTCCATAAAATGTAAAATCAGCGACCTGTGGATATACTTTCTCGTTCTTACTGTTATCCGCTTCCACAAGCAGCGTATTTTGCTCTTTCAGCACATCCGTCACATCTGTCCGAAACGTTGCATAACCGTTATCATGGGTAAGCACTGTAATCCCATTTAAAATAACCTTTGCACTGGCATTTACCCCATGAAACTGCAGATATACCCGTTCTTCATCTGCAAATTCCGGTTTCGGAACTGTTTTTTCATAATAACAGGTTCCACGAAAATAATCGTCATTTCCGTCCTGTCCGTCAACAGCATTCCATGTATGCGGTAAATCTATCAGACGCTTTTTGCGGCCCTGATATGTAAACTGCCAGTCCTCCATCAGTTTTATGATTCTTCTCATTGCACTGTATATCTCCTTTCTCAGTTATTTTCAGCATATCCTTTGTTTTTTATACATTTGAGAATACATTATTATTGAAACAGCACATGACATATGGGATTCTCTGTTAGGATCACATCATTATTTTGTTAAATCATACCAGACGCTTTTTATATGGTTTTGCCCTGGCACAACGAATATTACAAACAAAAAAAGGATCTTGCTGATTATTTATACATAATCTACAAAATCCTTTTTTCTTTTGCAACACTTATTACCTAAGTGGTCGTAGAACTGCCCGATGTGGTAATTAATTGCTGAGGCACCGGTATGAGCATCAGCAAAGAAAAGCATCCATCTTCTTCCTGGATCGTCAGGAATCCGTCATATTTTTTCAAAATATGACGGACGCTGCGCAGCCCAAAACCATGTACGATCCGGCTGCCTTTTGTCGTTACCGGCAGCCCTTCTTCATACACCAGCTGTCCCTCCATTGGATTTGTTACATGGATTGCCAAAAACTGCTGTTTGCGGTAAATAAGCACATCAATCTGTCTTTTCTCTTTTTCCTCAAACTTTCCTACTTCTTCAATCGCGTTATCTACCGCATTTCCCAGAACTGCATACAGATCTACCATATTCATAAAATCCATCTGGCTGCCGTCCGCCATACAAGTAATCGTAATCCCATGATCTTTACAGTACAGGCTCTTTTCTGTCAGAATGGTATCCAGCACCGGGCTTCCCGTATGCACAATGGACTCATAAGTGCGTACAGAACCTTCGATTTCGGCAAGATACCGGTCTACTTCCGCCTGATCTGCATGACGCATCGCATGAATATGATGCTTTAGATCATGCACCTTCTGATTGATATGCGATATATTTTCTCTGGATAGCTGAAATTGTTCTTTTTCTTTCTGCCAGAGCAATCCCATAATCTCTAATTCTTTGCGAAGCTCACTCTTTTTAAAAAGTTCATTTTGCAAATAAAGAACGATGCACAGCAAAAACTGTACGACATAAACAATCAGCAATCTCAGATCATGAAAACTATATTCCAAATCTCCCGGCACGAACGGAACAATCTGAAAATTTGCAAAAGTAATCAGTGCGAGCGCCAGCTGTCTTGGGCCAATATTTTTCTTCCCTTTATCCGGAATGATTCTTCCAATAGTCAGCCCTACGATCAGATACCCGATTCCAAAAATCAAAAGCTCTGTCGTCCAATCCTGCAATTGTCTGTCCTTCCAATACTCTGCTCCCATATTCTGACAAACCAAATACCATTCATACATCAGCTGCCAGGAACAAAACGCCCAGATTGCATAATAATAGGCTGCAAAGAGAGATAACTTTCTTCCTGTATAAATCATATATCCAAGCAGCAAAAAGCCACCCATTCTTGTCGCCATTTCTGTCCAAAAATCTTCGTATTTGTAAAAATAGTTTAAGACAGCAAAAAACAAAATCATAATTATGGTAATACAGATTGTCTTTTTTCGGTTTTCCGGCTTTGTCTCTATCGTATGCACATAAATATATCCGCTCACTAAAAAGGCTCCCTGCATAATCCATCTGCTTACCTGGCCTTTCATCAGCGATACCCTCCTACATATTCCGTAAGCGCTTTTAAAAACGGCGTCCGGTTCCGTCTGCTGATCTCCAGTTCATACGTTCCGACCACTACTGTGTTCTTTTTTACTTCTGTTACATGACGCAAATTGACCATATACCAGTAATTACATTTTGCAAAAGAATATGCTTTCAGCATTTGCTGCGCACTCTGCATCGTTCCGCGTACATGAAAAATCCCTTCTGTAGTATAATAATGCAGCATCCGGTTCTGCACTTCTACATAATAAATCTGCCCAACTTCCAGCTTCTTTACCCCATCCGGAAGCGTTAGCATCAACTCATGAGGAACCCTTGCTTTGCTTCGTTTTAATGCGCGTGTCAGCCGCATAGAAAAATTATAATACGTAAGCGGTTTTACAACGTAATCCAAAGCTCCTACCTCATACCCGCGAATGGCAAAGCTGGCAATATTCGTAATAAATACAATCACCACATCCTGATCTGACTGTCGGATTTTTTCAGCCGCATCCATACCATTGATCCCAGGCATATCGATATCCATCAAAATCATATCATACACCGGTTCATAACCGTCCAACAGCTGCGTCCCGCTTTCAAATACAGAAACTTTGAAGCGAACATTATTTTCTTCCTGATATTGTGTTAAAAATGTCTGAATCTGTTTCGAACATTCATTTTCATCTTCTACGACAGCGATATGATACATGCCGTCAACCCCCTCCCCTGACTATGGGTTAGTTTGTTACCCTCTTGATCTGATGGCGCTGCGGTTTTAACGTAACATCCGTAACAACCATGCCCTCTCTGTGATCCAATACAAATGCAACCGCCTGCGCTACCTCTTGCGGCAGCAAATAGCAGTCCTTTTCATCTCCTTCCTTAAAATCAGCATAACGATATAAATTTGTCTTTGTCATATCAGGCGCAATCGATACTACTTTTACTCCATATTTACGCGCCTCATCAAACAGGCTCGCGGAAAAGCTGGCAAGTCCGGCTTTCGTGGCGCCATAAGCACATCCATGCGGATTGGACTTACTTGCCGTAACAGACGTAATATTGATAATATAACCTGCATTTTTCTTCAGCTCACGCAAAAGCTGCTGTGCTAATATCATCGGCGCTTCCAGATTCGTACGCACAAGCTGCTGAATCTTTTTCGGATTTAACTGTTCATGGAGTCCATAATATCCGACGCCTGCATTATTCACCAGTACATGCACCTGCTGTTGTGATTTTATCTCCCTGATACAGCGGCACAGCCTGTCTGTATCAAGCAGATCACAGACAATTGCATGAAGTCCGTCCTTTTGCCATAAAGTATCCTCTGAAAAACTCCGTCCGATACCAAATACTTCATAACCCATTTCTGCGAGCTTGCTGCTGACCGCCAAGCCTATGCCGGAAGATGCTCCTGTAACAATTGCTGCGTGACGAATCTGATCTGTACTGCACATGATTTACCTGCTTTCTTTATTTTCAGACACCTGTTTTTCAGACATCTATATTAATTCTTCCATAAAAATATTTTATTTTCAGGCAGATGCTTTTTTAACCGCTCTACAAGAAACCGTTCCATCTGTTCCATCAGGTCTTTCGGATAATGATAATATCCATGATCCATCTGATAGGGAAACCATGCTGCTTCGCTATTTGGCTGCTGCCTGCGCATTTTCTTTAAATAATCCTGCGGTATACGGAAAGATCCTACACTTACGTCTGTCAGTTTGTCCGCCGTAAAAATCTCAAATACCTGATCCAGCATCTTCGCATAATGCCGCTCCCATTCCGGAACATAAATCATCGGATCAAAACAAAGCCGTACCAAAAATCCGGCGCTGACAGCTTTTGCTGCACATTCCATACGTTCTGATAAAGATGGTGTATAATGCTCGAAGCGTTCCACGACCGTCTGAGGCGACAGTGTGAAAGCATAGATGACATTTGACAATGGCTCCTGACTTTCAAAAAAGTGTTTATTCGCACATTTTGTCCGTATTTCAATCTTTAAACGGGAAGCATGCGCCACCGCAAACCGGCTCCATGCCTGGGCATATCCTGTTGTCTGCTCCAGTGTCAGCAGATCCGTATCGTAGGAGATACACAAATAAAGCGTCTGACTCTTGAGCATCTGCTCCACACTTTCAAAAATATCCTCCAGATTCACAAAAATTACAATATTGGCAGAAGGATACATTCCTTTTAAATAACAATATTCACAATCATAGATACAATTCATCATGCATGATGTATAATAAAAGTTATCATTTCCAAAACTCTGGCAGACAGGAGCGCCCGGATATAACATCTGGTTGTCTTTTTCTGCCAGTATCAGTTTTTGAGACGCATGCTGGAGCATGTAATTCTGCCTGCTCCTGCAAAACAGATCTTTATAGTGATCGATCTCAATCACCCTGGCCTCCTGATATTTTTCAAGTATCTTTCTCGTTCGCGGATGATCCCGTACCCTTTTTTCCACATAAATATGTGAAAAAAAAGGATTAAAACAACCGCTGTTTAAACGCTTCAAAGCATCGCTTCCCTTCTCTTTTATCTCTACAGGGAATTTTATTTTCTTCATATAGCTCCTGCACTGCCTTTTTATAATCGATTCCTGCCAGCGCTGCATAATGCAAATGCTGTCTTAAAGATTCTTCCATTGTTTTTGAACAGTGCAAATCCACACAAAGCCTGCATATCCACTGTTCCTGCCGTTCCTGTTTTTGCTGATGTTCCATATGGCCTTCCTGATTTGCAATCGCCATAAGCCGTTCTAAAAACGAAACGATCCTTTTACTATGTGTTTCCATCTGTTGTCTGATAATTTCCGGTGACAGCCTGTCTCCCTCTCCGTTGTCCGAAACGACCTTTAAAAACAGCATCTGCTCCGGGCCAAAGAAATACGAACCTGCCTGATATATGGAGGCGCCCTCCATATCATACAGACCTGCATCCGCATTTTCTGTTTCATAATGCCATTTACCATCGGAAGGCATACCTTTGCTGTGATCTGCCTGTGCCTTATATTTCCACGGCTTCATAACCGTCCAAAGCTCCGCCTCCTGAAACTCCTGTGCATACAACATATCCGGATAAAACGTCTTTCCGGTTGTTTGTTCTGTCAGCTTGTGAATGATAAAAATCCCATCTCTTAGCGATGTTCCCGCACAGGTTCCTACATTCACAAGAAAATCATTCTGCTTTGGCGGATATTTTGTACATACACTGCCGACTGCTGCCGCTGCCGCGATCTCTCCGGCACCGCTAACCGTAAGCAGTATTTGCCCGGATTCACTTGCAAATTGCTGAAAACGGGTACTATCTGCCAATTTTTTCAAACCATATTGTTCAATCATGATTTGTGCTTCACAGTATAGCGCTGTAAATAAATAGATCATATTCGTCTGCTTACTCCATGAAAATAATTTTGGCCGCCTGTTTTTCTCCATTATAATAAATATAACAGCAGATTACAACTCCTTTCCCGCAAAAGCTATATTTTCTTTTCCGTATCCATTGCTTTTAGAAGCAATTTCGTATAAACTATAGGCAAGAATGAAAATTCATACAAAAAGAGGAGGAACCTAAAATGGAACCATTGCATTTGAACCGTTTTATTGATGCCCATTTAAGAGATTATCCAAACGCTCTGTCTGAAATCAAAAACGGACGCAAGCAAAGCCACTGGATGTGGTACATATTTCCGCAGATTGCGGGTCTTGGCACGACTGAGATCAGCGCCTATTATTCCATCCAGAATCTGGAAGAAGCAAGAGCTTATTTAGAAGAGCCCCTGCTGCGTTCCCATCTGTTGGAAATCAGTGAAGCGCTGCTTGCGTTAGAATCCAATGACGCGAATAAGATTTTTGGATTTCCGGACGACATGAAGTTAAAATCTTCTATGACTTTATTTTCCGAGGCCAGTCCGGACATTGCTGTTTTTCAAAAAGTATTAGATAAATTTTTCAACGGAATCAAAGATCAGAAAACGATTGATTTGTTGAACAGATAACAAGGAACATTCCCAAACAAAAGGGAAGGACTACGTCCTTCCCTGCATTGATCCGATGTTCAGCCTATTTTTATAGAAAAATCCTGGAATATTCCAACCGGCGCTTCTTTATCAAAAGGATATTGTTCCACCGTATCTGTCTCAAATCCATAAACGGATATCATATTTTTTTCCGGGTCCACAATCCAATATTCCCTGACCCCTGCTGCATGATACAAAAACATTTTTTTCATATAATCTCTTGGTTTGCTGCTTGGAGACACGATTTCAATTATCCAGTCCGGCGCACCATGGCATCCCTTTTCGTCCAGCTTGGAAATATCACAAATAACGCTAATATCTGGTTCCAAATATGTTTTATCATCTGCATTGAGAAACACCGCAAACGGCGCTGCTAATGCTTCACATTCACCATGACTGGCATCAATATAATTTGCTATTGCCTGATGTAATTTTCTGCTAATCTTTTGATGCGTCCAGCCTGGCGGAGCCATATCATAAATTTGTCCATCTATTAATTCGGCTCGTTTCCCCTCGGGCAATGCATAAATATCTTCTATTGTGCCTGGTTTTTCTTTTTTTAATACGGTATCCACGCTGCCACCTGCTTTCCTTTCCTAATCATGCCCCAGCTCGTCAAATTTGGGGTTTCCCGCAAATTATAAAGATAGCTGCATAAAGTTCCCATTTTTCACAAAACCAAAATCCGTATATAATAATACTCCCATATCCGAAGCTGTAATCTGAACGCTGCTGCATCCATATTCTTTGGCTTCCTTTACAACACGGGATAACAACTCTTTTGCAATTCCCTGTCTGCGATAATCCTTGGCAGTAAACATACTGGAAAGCAGTCCGATTTTCCCATTCGGACATCCAAAATGTGGCGGTCTTTCGACAAAAGACATGCCGCTTGTTCCTACAATATGATCTTTGTCAACAGCCAGCCAGGATACAAAGGTACCATCCGCCATATGCCGCTTATAATAATCCATAAAAGCAGGTTTTAAATCGATATCTTCTGTAGCGCCCTCTTCCCGTAATTGGCTGATTCTCATTTGTATAAATGTGCTTAATTCCTTTTCTGTCAGCTTCTTATATTGTACTGCCATACATCATCCCTCCCTGTTTTGTTTATATCACCATATTATAACACGCCCACAGCTCTGTTTCCATACCGTTTCCATAAAACCAATGAAAAAATGGGAAGGTTTTCTCCCTCCCATTCGCAATGTTATAACGGATCATATTTTTCCCGAAAATATCCCATCAGCCGTTCCAACGCCTGACGCAATACCTGACTTTCCGCTTCGCTCACATGATCTAAAATAAACGCAATCATATCCTGATGGAATCTCTCATGATGTTTGTACGCAAGTACGCCTTGCTCCGTAAGCATCATATATACGACCCGCTTATCCTGCTCACTCCGCTGACGCTGTACATATCCCTTTTTCTCCAGCGCATTGACTGCTTTTGTAAGCGTCCCTGTTGTCACAGACATAATTTTTGCAATCTCAGACATTTTCTTTGGCTGCGTCAGACCAATTGCTTCAATGAT
The DNA here is from genome assembly GCA_910584595.1 of uncultured Eubacterium sp. Lineage (GTDB taxonomy): Bacteria > Bacillota > Clostridia > Lachnospirales > Lachnospiraceae > Eubacterium_J. The sequence continues at coordinate 14,929 of CAJUBQ010000029.1, read as the reverse complement.
ATGCATATCATTGTATGTGATCTCTTTAAATTCATCTGTGATCAGTTTTCTTTCTTCTATTTCCATAATGTATTTAAAGAACTGTACCAAAAGCCTGTTTAATGTCTGCTCCGTATCCATTTTCCTGTTGCTCCCCTTTACCAGCTTAGCGCAATCGCTCCCCAGGTCAGTCCTGCGCCAAATCCGGCCAGTACAATGTTATCTCCTCTTTTCAGCCTGCCCTGCCTGTTTACCTGATCCAATAAAATCGGCACACTTGCAGCAGATATATTTCCACATTCTTCCAAACAGACCGGAAACTTTTCCATTGGCTGTTTTAACCGTTTGGCAACCGCTTCTATAATACGCAGGTTCGCCTGATGCAGCAAAAATAATGATATCTCCTGCGGATCCAGTTCTGCTTGTTCCAACACCTGGCAAATACTTGCCGGTACGGTACGAACCGCAAATTTATAGACTTCCTGTCCGTTCATTCTGACGTATGGATCCACCTGCTCCTGACTGGCAAAAGGATGCTGCACAGGTCTGCCGCCGCAGGAAAGCGCCATGCCTTTGGAACCGTCTGAGCCTTGCACGCCTGCAAAAAATCCATCTGTATCCGCTGTAATTACCGCTGCTCCGGCGCCGTCTCCAAATAATACGCAAGTCGAACGGTCTGACCAGTCCATCAGCTTTGACAATGTTTCCGCGCCAACGATTAATATGTTCCGATATATTCCGCTTTGAATATACGCCTGCGCAGTATTTAACGCAAAGACAAAGCCTGAACAGGCCGCACACAAATCATAGGCTGCTGCATGCACAGCGCCGAGCGCACTCTGGATTTCACAAGATAACGGCGGCAGAATACGATCCGCACTCAACGTTGCAGCGATAATCAAATCTAACTCTTCTGCCTCCATGCCTGCCTGCTCTAACGCCTGCTTTGCCGCTGTCACAGACATTTGTGTCGTCGTTTCTTCTACTGCAATATGCCTTGCCCCGATTCCGGTACGGCTGCGAATCCACTCATCGGATGTGTCCATGATTTTGCCAAGATCTTCATTGGTGATACGTAAATCCGGCAAACTGCTGCCTGTTCCGGCAATTCTAGCTCTCATTCGTTTTCCTCCCTTGATCGGACTGCCATTAAAATCTGCGGAATCTCTCATAACGCTCATTTGCAAAATCTTCTCCGCTCTTATCTGCCTGGGAAGATAAATACTCTTTCAGCTGTTTTTTCATATAAGCAGAAATGGTATCTACCGTCACTTCATCCGCGCCGCCATATTCCGGTATTACCTGTTCTACAACATGCAGATCATATAAATCGTGTGCCGTAATCTTCATAACACCGGCTGCTTCCTGTGCACGAGCGCTGTCTTTCCATAAAATGGATGCAAATCCTTCCGGTGAGAGTACGGAATACGTAGCGTTTTCCATCATCCATACCTGATTGCCAACCGCCAGAGCCAGCGCACCGCCGCTGCCCCCTTCTCCAATCATCATACAAATAATCGGAACTTTAAAGGACGACATTTCATACAGATTACGCGCAATTGCTTCTCCCTGTCCAAGCTCCTCTGCTTCCATCCCGCAAAATGCTCCGGAAGTATTAACAAACGTAACGATTGGCCGATGAAACTTTTCTGCCTGTCGCATCAGACGCAAAGCTTTCCGATAGCCTTCCGGCGAAGCCATACCGAAATTACGCTGTGTGCACTCCTCGATGGAAGTCCCTTTTTGAATGCCAATCACAGTAACCGGTTGTCCATCCAGCATTGCAATGCCTCCTACAACTGCCGGATCGTCACGAAACTGTCGGTCTCCATGAAGTTCCATAAATCCGTCAAAAATACGGCTGATATAATCTGTTGCAGATGGTCGGGTTACCTGTCTGGCTGCTTTTACCTTATCCCATACAGATTTGAACTCTGCTTTTTCCATATGCTCTCTGCATCGTTCATCCGGTGTAACCGTAACGCTTCCTGCTTTCGTAAATGCATGAAAGCTCTGGCTGCTGTGATGATATTTTAAAATGTGCGCCAGCGTCTGTTTCAGATCTTTCCGCTCTACCACTGCATCTACAAATCCATGCGCAAGCTGGAATTCTGCCCGTTGAAATCCTTCCGGCAATTTTTCTCCAATTGTCTGTTCAATGACTCTTGGCCCCGCAAAGCCAATCAATGCACCAGGCTCCGCCAAAATAATATCGCCCAGCATCGCAAAGCTGGCTGTCACGCCGCCGGTAGTAGGATCCGTCAGTACCGGTATATAAAGCAGTCCTGTATCACTGTGTTTTTTCAAAGCCGCCGATGTCTTTGCCATCTGCATCAGGGAAATAATCCCCTCCTGCATACGTGCGCCGCCGGAACAGCAGAATAACACAACCGGAAGACGCATCGCCGTTGCTTTTTCAACAGCGCAGGCTATTTTTTCACCGACAACATGCCCCATACTGCCCATTAAAAATCTTGCATCACACACGCCTATCACAACCGGCTCATTGTCAATGCGCGCATAACCAATCGTTACGCCTTCTTTCAGCTTTGTCTTTTCCTGTATTTGCGCCAGTTTTTCTTCGTATCCCGGAAAATTCAGCGGATTCGTCTCTTCTGTCTCTTCAAACCAGGGTTCAAACGTACCGGCGTCTGCAACCATCCGAATCCGGTTTTTCGTACGGATGCGGAAATAATAGCCGCATTCTTTGCATACATACTTATTGGCTACTGTTTCCATCTTGGAAATCTTAGCGCCGCATTTTTTACATTCAAATCCATCCTGTTCCGGTTTTGGCACGATTTGCTCCGGCTCCTGCGGTGCAGTTACCTGCGCCGCGTCTGTATCCGGATCGATGGCCGGCATATTTCTTTTTTTGAATAAGTGATAGTTCTTTTCACCTGTTTCTTTGTTTTTGCTTTTATTGAGCCACATTAATTTTCCGCCCCGCTTCCTATCGCAAACATAATTTCTGCAGATGCCGCAAGCTTTCTGTTGATTCGTTCTGTTTTTCCGCCTTCCGCTCCCTTTTCGTCGATCGGTTGATTTTCCACGGAAAGAATGGATGCCGTTCCTTTTCCAATGCCTACAGGCCCTTTTACTTTCACAATTTCCACTTCTAATTCCAGTACGCAGCCGGGAACAACTTTCTGCTTAAATTTTGCAGATTGAATGCCTGCAAAATAAGCGGTCTTCCCTTTCATCTGCGGCTGGGACAGCATTGCTACCGCGCCTGCCTGCGCCATTGCCTCTACAATCAGCACTCCCGGCATCACCGGCTCCTTTGGAAAATGTCCCGCGAAAAAAGGTTCGTTGTACGTTACACATTTACGTGCCCGCACACGTTTTCCCGGTTCTATCTCTTCAATAGCGTCCAGCAGCAAAAACGGCTGTCTGTGCGGAATAATTTCCATAATCTGTGATGCATTTAATAAAGACATCTTTTTCCCTCCAACTGTCCTTTTCTTTATCAGATGATAACCGTTCAGACAAACGGAACCAAACGGCTGCCTCAGCTTTCATATTTTGAAACAGCCAATGTCGCATTATGGCCTCCAAATCCAAGAGAATTGCTTAAGGCATGGCGTATCTCTTGTTCATACGGCTGTTTGCAGTAATCCAAATCCATCTCGTCATCCGGTGTCTGATAGCCGACTGTCGCGTGAATATAACCTTCCTGAATCTCTTTCACACAAGTTACAAACTCTACGGCTCCGGCCGCTCCAAGCAGATGCCCGATCATGGACTTTGTAGAATTAATATGCAAATCGTATGCATGAGAGCCAAATGCCAGCTTGATGGCTCTTGTTTCAAACAAATCGTTATGATGCGTCGCTGTTCCATGTGCGTTAATATACGAAATATCTTCCGGCTTTAATCCGGCGTCTTCGATCGCATTTGTCATCGCTCTTGCCGCACCGGCGCCATCCTCCGCCGGAGATGTAATATGATACGCATCTGACGTACATCCATATCCTGTCAGTTCTGCATAGATTCTGGCTCCGCGTTTTTTCGCGTGTTCCAGCTCTTCCAAAACAACGATGCCTGCGCCTTCTCCCATCACAAATCCGCTTCGATCTTTGTCAAACGGCAGAGAACAACGTGTCGGATCATCCTTTGCAGATAATGCCGTCAGAGAAGTAAATCCTGCGATGCCAACCGGCGTAACGCCTGCTTCACATCCTCCTGTAACCATCACATCACAATCGCCATACTGAATCGTACGGAAAGCTTCCCCGATACTGTTTGTTCCACTCGCACAGGCTGTCACTACATTAATGCTTTTGCCCTTTAGCCCATATGCAATCGATACATTGCCGGATGCCATATTCGAAATCATCATCGGAACAAATAACGGATTGATTCTGGAAGGGCCTTTTTCCAGCAGCTTTTTATGTTCCCGCTCGATTGCCTGCAGGCTCCCAATACCGGAGCTGATGGCACATCCTACACGATAAGCGTCTTCCTGCTCCATATCAAGCGCCGCATCTTCGATTGCTTCTTTGGAAGCTGCCATTGCATACTGACTAAATAGTTCCATACGTTTGGCAGATTTAAAATCCATGTAGTCCTTTCCTGCAAAACCTTTGACTTCTGCTGCCAGATGGCATTTATAATCTGACGCATCAAAATAGGTAATCGGTGCAAACCCAATCTTTTTTTCCTTTACCGCATTCCAAAACTCATTTACATTTAATCCGATCGGGGTAATTGCACCCATACCAGTTACTACCACTCTGCGTTTCATTGATCTCCTCCTGACTCCCAAATAAATGATTACCTCTACATTGCCATTCCGCCGTCTACGCATAAAACCTGCCCTGTCATATAAGAGGACTGGTCGGATGCCAAAAACAGCACGATATTTGCAATCTCCTCAGGTGTTGCCGCACGCCCCATAGGAATCTGTGCCAGCATCTGTGTTTTCACCTGATCTGATAATCCATTGGTCATATCCGTCTCTACATATCCGGGCGCAACCGCATTCACGCAAATGCCGCGAGATGCCAATTCTCTGGCCACGCTCTTTGTAAGCCCGATCACTCCGGCCTTGGACGCACTGTAATTAGCCTGTCCCGCATTTCCCATGACACCGGATACTGACGTCATATTAATAATTTTTCCGCTTCTTTGTTTCAGCATATATCTGGAGGCATGACGGATTGTATGAAAAGTTCCCTTTAAGTTAATATCCAATACCTGATCGTAATCTTCCTCAGACATTTTCATCAGCAGCCCATCTTTTGTAATCCCTGCATTATTTACAAGAATATCCAATCGTCCGCTTTGTTTTATCACAGCTGCAATCATTTGTGCACACGCCTCAAAATCTGCTACGTTGCACTGCAGCGCTTCCGCCCTGCCGCCGTTTTGCATAATTTCATCGACCGTTTTTTGTGCTGCTTCTTTCGAACCATTATAATTTACATATACATAAGCTCCATGAGCCGCAAGCAGCTTCGCCACCGCCTTGCCGATTCCTCTGCCGGCTCCGGTAACAAGCGCTATCTTATCGGTTAACATATTTTTCCAAATCCTCCGGCTTTTCTATATGATAGACTTTCATATCACGATTGATCTTTTTCATAAATCCAGTCAATGTATGTCCCGGGCCGATTTCCACAAATTCATCCGCACCCGCCGCAATCAATCGCTCGATACTTTGCTGCCAGCGTACGGATGAAGATATTTGCTTTACGAGCAAATCCTGAATCTGTGTGTCGTCTGTTACAAAATCTGCTGTTACATTCGTTACATAAGGTACATCAATACTGCGGAAGTGTACGTTTTTAAATTCATCTGCCAGCTTTTTGCCCGCACCTTCCAGCATCCTGGAATGAAAAGGTCCGCTTACATTTAACGGCATCACACGTTTTGCACCTGATGCTTTACATGCTTCGCCAGCCTGCTCCACAGCTGCCTGTTCTCCGGTGATTACAATCTGCCCCGGACAATTATAATTTGCAATCGACACAATACCTTCTGTCTGAGCACAGGCAGCTTCTATCGCTGCAGCGTCCAGCCCGAGCACCGCCGCCATCGCACCGCCTGTCGGAACTGCTTCCTGCATATAAATGCCGCGTTTTCTTATTATGCGAAATGCATCTGCCGGATCCAGCGCTTTCGATACAATCAGCGCACCGTATTCCCCGAGACTCAATCCTGCTGCATAGTCCGGTTTTAAATTTTGCTGTTCCATCGCCATATAAATGGCTGCTTCTACCGTCAGCATTGCAATCTGCGTATACTCCGTAATATTCAGCCGGTCATTTTCTTCAAAGCACAGAGCCGGAATGTCCAGACCGGTAACATTCGATGCCAGGTCAAAGACTGCTTTGCAGATATCAAACTGCTCATAAAACTCTTTCCCCATTCCTATATATTGCGCTCCCTGCCCAGGGAACATATAAACGGTTTTTCCCATTTCCATGTCCTTTCTTAAATGCTTTCTGTTCTTTATTCAAATCTCTTTCTTCATAAAGTCTCTTTCTTCATGAAATCTCTTACTTCATGAAATCTCTTTCTTCATGAAATCTCCTGCTTCATGAAATTTCTTTCTTTAATTAGAGCCTTTTTCTTTATGGAAGCCTAATAATTCCTGTGCTCCATTCATGATTTCATCAATAATTTCTTTACAGCTATTTTCTTGCTTTACTAATCCCGCAATCTGTCCGGCCATCAGGCTGCCGCCTTTCACATCGCCGTCCATCACCGCTTTTCGCAGGGAACCAAGCGTCAGGACTTCCAGTTCTTCAAAAGAAGCTCCTGCCTTTTCCATTTTCAAATAATCTCTGCTCATCTGATTGCGCAGTACACGAATCGGATGCCCGGTAGACCGCCCGGTTACCTCGGAATCGATATCTCTTGCTTTGATAATCCGCTCTTTATAATTCGTATGTACAATGGATTCTTTTGCTGTTACAAAACGTGTGCCCATCTGCACAGCTTCAGCGCCCAGCATGATAGCCGCAGCAAATCCTCTCGCGTCTGCAATGCCCCCGGCCGCAATGACCGGAATCTGTACGGCATCCGCTACCTGCGGTACAAGCGTCATCGTCGTCAGCTCGCCAATATGTCCGCCGGATTCCATGCCTTCTGCCACAACCGCGTCTGCTCCGGCACGCTCCATCATTTTAGCCATGGCCACGCTGGCAACAACCGGAATGACCTTTACTCCTGCTTCTTTCCACATCGGGATAAACTTGCCGGGATTGCCGGCGCCCGTCGTTACCACCTGCACCCCTTCTTCGATAACAACCCTGGCAACTTCCTCAGCATTTGGATTCATCAGCATAACATTCACGCCAAACGGCTGATCTGTCAGTTTTTTTGCTTCCTGAATCTGCGTACGCACCACTTCTGCAGGTGCGCTTGCCGCTCCAATGATCCCAAGTCCTCCGGCATTCGATACGGCTGCCGCCAAATGGTATTCTGCCACCCAGGCCATACCTCCCTGGATGATCGGATACCGAATGCCTAACAATTGTGTAATCCTTGTTTCCATCTTCGTTCCGCCTTATTCTGCAACATCATGTGCTTTTAAATAATTAATAACATCCCCAACAGTATTGACACTTTCCAAATCTTCTGAAGGAATCTCCACGCCAAACTCTTCTTCCAATGCCATGACGAGTTCAAAAATATCCAGCGAATCAGCGCCAAGATCATCTTTAAATGAAGTTGCTTCGGTAATTTCCATATCTGTATTTAACTGCTCTTTTACGATTTCTGCGATTTTTTCTAACATGTCTGCATTCTCCTTATTTTCTGTTTGATTTCGTTTATAGCAGGCGTATGTTTGCCTGTTGTTTGTTTGATTCTCAAATAACTTGAAAGTCAAATTGTTTGACTCTCAAAGTATAATAGTACTGCTGGAAAGATTTGTCAAGCAGGGAAATTAAATTGTGTCGTTCCTTTTATTATAATATTTTGCTTGTAATGTTTTTACGCTTGTATTATAATTATAGTAATATTTGTAAGGATCGTTTATTAAGTCAACCATTTAAAAACATGTATCGTAACTTCATCAATGGCAATAGCGTTATTTCTGAACCTAATATGCAAAAAGTGTACTTTCATACTATCTAATATCTATCTGAGACATTACATCAAGCAGAAAATAGGACTTTAGCAGCTAGAATCTCATTAAAGAACAGATAAGGAGCGATAGAAAACATGGAAAAGAATATAACAGCTTCAAATAAAACAAATATTGGTCCGAAACCAATTACGATTACTTTTTTTCAAGCACTGTCCAGCCAGGGAAAAGAGTTATACCATATGTTTCGTAAGGCTATGGCAGGCTATGTTTTAAGGAGACATCCGGTAAAGCTGATAGAACAAAAGGATTATCAAATGATGCCGACGATTATGGCATGCCTTGATTCGGACGTCGTTATTTTTGATGGTTCTATTGAAGGCGATTGCAAACAATATCGTGCAGCATTAGAGATGCTAAAAAAACTGGATCATGTTTTGATCGTATCCAGAACCATTTTACCTGTTAATTTTGAAGGAATTCGAAAAGGAGGCGCTCCGGGAATAATAAAAACAGGAGCATCGGAATACAGTGAAAAAATGACAAATGAGGATATATTGAAATGGCTTCTAAACACTTTGGAGCATTCATCCATGGAATTGCCGCGTAAACTGAAAATGAATTTGCCTACAAAAAAAGATTATGTGATAAACGCAATCAAAGTGTTAAAAGTTGAGTTTAAAATGTACCTCGATTCTTTAAAAAGATCAGATAAGGATGAAGGTGTATTTGTCAGTTATTTAAGCAGATATTCTCAATTCTACCAGGGAGAACATCCAGAGGAACCGTTTGTGGAAGAGTTGTTTGCAAGCATCTGTGAAATCAGCAGGGTTTCAAAAGATAAAATTTGGTATTTTCCGCCTGGCAACATATCGTTGGAATTTATGACTGCACAAAGAGGATTTGAAATTGCAAGTATCACTAATAAGTTTATAGAAAATTGTAAGGCTTTTTGGATTTACGATACTCCGGATTATAGCTCATCATGGTGGGTGTACGGAGAGAAAATATCACTGTTAATGACGTATTACAAGAAAATGGAACAATGTCCGAATATCTATGTTGTTAAACCGTTCCAGGATGAAAACGGCAATTGGAAATTTGATCTGACAAAATATTTGACAATAAAAGAAAAAATTAATTTTTTGCCTAAACTAAGCTCTTATCAGCTACGGGAACTGAGTCGTTTTTATATAAATTCCGATCCCAACTTATCGGCATATGAACTAGTAGAAAGAATGCGTAAATTAGCTGCCTTATCAGATTGCTTTTTAAAAACGTATATCAAGTTGAAAAAACCATTTGCTCACTGGATAGCCGAGATTATGTCAATAGTGTCCGAAATGGACGAAAGAAAAACTAATGAGATGAAAAAATTTTTAAAGCAAATACAAAGCATAGTTTTTTGTATAGAACATGTGCGTTCCTATGTGTATACAAAAGAATTTCGGGAAAAATATATTATAGAATGCCCAATTTGCAGGGATGCCTCTAAAAAGCAAATGAATCCAGAGAATTATATGTATTTAAAAGAGAAATATTTCTATCATGTTGCTCAATCTGACTATCAGGCAATTATGAAATCTGTAAAACAAGGAAATATATGCGATGTCAAGCTTCCATGCGGGCACACTGTTTCAGTAAAGTATAATGGTGTTTATTATCGTTGGTGGACCGTAAAAAGCAACGCACCAACCGGACCTGATGATAAGTTCATTGAAACTGTGGATTCAATTTCATTTTGTTAAGCGGGAGAAACATCAAGGATTCCATATTCTGTTCGGCCATCAACTGTACGCATGTGTACAGTTGATTTCTGGCCGACAATCCAAGAAATCTCAAAGCTTTTTGAACATGCCGCGCATAACGGCGCAAACTATCTGAATGGTATATATACTATCAAGCCAGACTCTTTTTTAGTTCGCAAATATACAAAAGGAGCTAACCTATGAACGCATTTCATCTAAAACTGATTGCTGCTGCAGCTATGCTTTTAGATCATATTGCTTATTTCTTTCCAAATACTTCGATATGTTTTCACTGGATCGGAAGAATTTCAGCGCCCATATTTATTTTTTGTGCAGGTAACAGCGTACATTATACCCATTCCAAAAAATTATATTTGTTATACCAATTCATTGTCTGTTATATTTGCGGCTATTTGATTCAAAACAGCAATGCAGATACAGAAAGTATTTGTTTTTTTCTGCTGCCCGCAGTCACAGGCAGTTTATATACTATGGAAGGTGGACTGATCTTTGTTTCTCTTGGACTGATTTTATATCTTTTTTCGTATAAAAAAATATATATGATTCTATCATACGTTTTATTTGTTTTGTTATATACCTTTCTAAGCGCAAGTTATTTTATCCCTGCCGCACTGCACAAAATCTGGATGATTTTTCCTGCACTACGGCCTTGTATTGATTGCATGGAAGAATACATTCTTCCTGTCCTGATTGGCATCCACCCAGCTGCTTATGGCGGTAGTTTATTTTTTGTACATTACGAGTGGATGATGATATTCGCACTGCCTGTACTTTTACACTGCAATCACACAAGAGGATTAAAAGTAAAATATTTTTTCTATTTGTTTTATATGTTGCATATTATGCTGCTTTGGTATATTGCAAAGTTTTTATAGTCTTTTTATTTTCCAGGCAGCCTTACTATCATTTTGAATAAACAGCATCATTTATTGAAAAAATGGCTGCCGCATTGTTAACTGCTATCATTTTGCATCTTACGGAACATATCTCACCATTTCACATTCATTAGGACATGCGGTCTGACAGCCTCAACCCCCGTAAAGCATACATCATCATCGGAATGATACAATGCAGTATATATCTGGACTTCATTTCATAAAACACAAGAATCATAAACGTCAAAACCATGACATATAAAAAAATTCTGTACGCTTCCCGTTCCTGCTCCATAGAAAACAAGCCGACTGTCATAAAGAAAAACAGCGCCAAATACTGCGCCCGGCAAACCAGATTTACGATTTTTCGTCCCCTTTGGATATCTTTACATAAATACTTCGTCGCTGCTGTTTCATAGTCAAATTTATCTGACGACTGCTCTGCATCATTTCCAAATCCATATCTTTGTGCCTGATAAGTCCCTTGTGTCCATGTCCAAAATATTTTCCTGCCAAACAGGTGAATATTTTGTTTCACTGACCTGCTCGTCAGCAGAGTATAGAAATCATTAAAATCTTTCTGTCCATCATATATTTCATTATGCATAAAACCAAATTCTTCTTCATTGATGCCCATCCAAAACTGTGTCCATATCGATTCGGATTCTGCTCCTTCCACACGAAAAAAAGTATCCGTTATTTTATCCGTTGCCTTTGGAATCATTAGAATCACGCATACAAAGATAAAAAATGCAAACCATTTTTTTACATTTTCACGTACGGATCTGACTTTATCATGCAAAACGTAATCAACAGCCATGGCCAGCGCAAATACATACGCCAATTCACGCATACTGATCCCTATTCCAAGAAAAACAGCAGAAGGCACCATCTGTTTCCAATCTCTGCCAGACGTATAAAAATAAACGGAAACCACACACACGCAAAGTACAGGCAAATCAAAATATATATGATTGCAGTAGAGAAATAATGGCAAGTAAGAAGCCGTAAGCAAAAAAATCATCTTTGGATAATTATGATTTAAATTTTTTCCGATCTTTCCCATAAAAAAGGAAATCACAAGATATAGCAGGACGTTTATCATGCGTAAGGAAATCACGTTTTTAGGCAAACATACTGCAAAACATGCATAAAACAGCGATACTTTTAGATTTTTTGTAATCATCTGCAAATAATCAGACTGCAAAATGCCATCCACGTTTCCTGCTGCTATTTGTAATGCTCCCTCTGCCACATACTGCATATCAGAAAACGGCCTGAGAGGAACAAGGAACAAAAATAAACAGCCCAGGCCGCCAAAAAACAGAAACAAAAACATATAATTCAGCTTTTTCTCAATTATTTCTTTTTTGCGAAATACGGCTAGCAGCAAGGCGATCATAGCTGCTGTTAACACCAGATCCCATATGCCGTTTTTTTGGAAATATGGAAAATCATCCATGGAATACATCGCTTTGATCGCTAATGCCCCAAGAAATACAACCACTGAAAATGAAAACCAAAACTTTTCCAGCAAACGACTGAAATACAAATTTAATTTTTTCATTTTGATTCCTATCTTCTGTAGATCAATATTTTCTAAAGATTAATGGGGTATCTTGGCCTTTTGCACGAAACAATTTCTCATATTTGTTTATTTTTTCGCCCGGCACTCTCATTTGAATCACAGACTTTGTATTGCTTAGTGCATTTTTTCCTACTTTTGTCAAATTTTTAGATTTAAGCACAAAAAGCGTAAGATTTTTATCTCCGCTAAATGCCGCTTTGCCAATTGTTTTTAGTCCTGTACCAACTTTCACTTTTTTTAATGCCGTACAACCGGCAAACGCCTTTTCGCCAATCAAAGTAACATGATTCCCTATCGTGACTTCTGTTACTTTTTTATTCGCCTGCATTGCCTGGTCAGCAATCGCTGTTACTTTATAAACGACGCCATCTTTTTGAACCGTTGCAGGGATGTTCACCTTGGCTGCTTTACTTTTTGTCTTTAAAAATGTGACTGAAGCAGACGTACCGTCTTTCGTTACTTGATACGTATGGCCATTTACTGAAAAACGTTTGCCTTTTTTTAAAGCATCTGCCGTCTGTTCCTCTGTATTCTCACGTTCTACCATTTCGTATCTATTACCGGATTTTTTATAAAACGTTAAGCTATCGTCAGCTGCATCATATATCGCACAGTCATATTTGGACGCATCATTAAATTCCAAAACATAATAAGGATGACTCTGCTCTTTGCAAAGGGAACCATATTCCGGGTGCTGCAAGTCTATTGGTGTAGCAAAAAAATCCATCATCCTCCCATATTCCAGCTGTTCACCTTCTTCTTTCGTATTTCCAAACAGACCACAGGCCATTTTTTCTGTCTCAACACTCAAATAGGTAGAGGAAGGGTATCCGCACATATAAATATCCGGAAAGAAAAACAGAATTAATTCTGCAGGTATACTAGAATCAACATCTGTAATTCCAAGTTTTTCCAACTGACTGATTTTATCGGGATACAATGCTGTTGGTGTGCCAGGATGCCCCTTGTAATAGTATTGAAAGCGATCTCCGTAATAGTTCATCGTCAGATTGGCATAATCTTCAAAAGTCTGTTCTGCAGATATAACCGTACCAAGAAACAGCATTACGGGCTTGTCTGATGCACGTGCATCCGTAAACATCTCATTATTAAAACGATAAAGCTCTTTGAGCTCTTCCGCCTTCCCAATATCTTTTATATCTGCCAACATCTGCGAAACGCTCTTTACCGTACACTCCCCGACCACCTGCTCTAACAGCTGCGTATTTTCGATCTGAAACGTACCGTTCGTCCTAGCCACCCACCATGACACATGATCCTCTTTCGCAGCCACAGATGCATATTCCGGCAGTCCCCATTCTCCATCTTCGATCGATACATATTTTCCCTCTTCAGCAGACTTGCGCCTGCATTCTTCCCATTTCGCACACAAACTACGATATTTGCTGCCATCCGTGTCGTCCTTAAACACCCGGTTAAAAATAGAATATGTTCCGCTGCCATCCGACAAAAGCACTGCATCATACTGGCTTTGCGGTATTTGATTTGCATCAAACAGCATTGGGATATGTTCCGGATAATTATCTACCGTATACAGGTGAAACCTTGCATCCGGACTGATCTCATACAGCTCCTTAATATATGCGGCCGCATTTGCTCTGTTTTCTACCCAGTTGCCGCTATTTCGCCCTTCATAACAAATATCATCTGCATAAGGCAAACGATACACATTTTCCGGCAATTTCTCCCAATCCCAGGAATACGCCCGTTCAAATACACAAAAGGTTGGAACCGGATTGCCTTGTGCGCCTTTTGTAATGCAGTTTTCATTATCCCATAAGGACAAAGTAAATAAAACTACCGGAAATGTCGCGTTTAAATATGCAATGTTATATTCCTGCGCAGCAATGCCAACGATTGTTTCCTCTGAAACAGCAATTGTCTCGTCCCCTTTTTTGTAGGTCAAGGTAACATAATGTTTGCCAAAGTTTTCAAGATCCGCCTGATACACATCCATATTATCCACTAGCTTTATCGTATGGCTGACTTGTCTTCTGACTGTATCCGCATAACGCATCTGTGCTTCCAGACTAATAGTATCAACACCTTTTTTCAAAAGTTCCTGCCTGATACCGGATATATCGATGTTTATTTTCGTCTGATTCAGCTCATCCTGCATAAGACTTGCGCTGCCAATCTCGCTTGCTGATGTCTCAGCAGGTAATTCTGTATGAACTGCCGGATATAACTCCCTGATATCTTTTACATCGGCATTCGCATATATTGCCTGCAAACCACTGCCACACACGATCCATGCAGCCGCAAGCAATATTCCACATAGCTTTTTCACTATTTTTGTTATTTTCACTTTTCTGTACATTTTCGTTTTCCTACACATAATTCTCTCCTTTTCCATAAGAATTTCTTTTTCCATAAGAACTTTTGTTCCATAAAAATTTCTTTTTCCATAAGAACTTTTGTTCCATAAGAACTTCTGTTTCCATCAAGAACCTCTTTTTCCATAAAAATCTTCACTTTCATGAAAAATCAGATCTAATAACTCTGTCTTTTTTCTTACTATATATTCTCCACCTCCTATACAAATACTGCATCATTTTTATTTTGATTCACGGCGTTTTTAGATAACAGTCACAATTCACCAGAAATGTCATTAACTTAAGCTTTTCATAGTCAGACTTTGCGTCTGGCGGAATGGTTT
>CAJUBQ010000028.1 GCA_910584595.1 uncultured Eubacterium sp. | reverse complement strand
CATAACATTTCTATATAAAATGTTATGCATGATATTTACGATTCTGCTGCGTGTATTACAGGAGGTAAGGATATGCAGGCATTAGACTATTCGAAAATAGGAGAAAGGATTCGCCAGGTACGGAAAGCAAAGGGATGGTCACAGGAAACGCTGGCGAAAAAGTGTGGAATCAGTCTGAATTTTATGGGTAAGATTGAGCGCGGAGACAGGAAAATGAGTATGGATACGTTTGCCAGCCTGTGTATGCAGTTGGAGACAGATGCAGATGCGTTGTTGTGGGGCATTGTAAAGACGGAGGAACCGGCTGTGGGAAATATGTGGAGGCATTTAGTCAAAAAAGATTCGGACAGCTATTCGATGTATATCCGGATTATGAAATCCGTTGCAGATATTATCAATGAGACATAAACAAGGTAAGAATGGGGCGGCAATGAAGCGTAAAAACGAGAAAAAGAGAGTGCTTATGTTAGCTTCCGTAGCATCGATGATTGACCAGTTCAATATGCCGAATATTTGTCTGCTGCTGGAAATGGGGTATGAAGTACATACCATATGTAATTTTAAAGAAGGAAATACCTGTGATGACAGACAGATCGTTCGTTTGCAAAAAAAGCTGATACAGATGCGGGTCAGAATGCATCAATGGGATTGTCCAAGGTCTGTTTACGATGCGGGAAAATGTTATATGGCCTATTTGCAGCTGTGCAGGCTGCTGGAACACGAAAAGTTTCTCTGGATCCATTGCCATTCTCCGGTAGGAAGCGTTTTGGCGAGAATGGCTGCACACAAAAGAAGGATTCCGATTGTTTATACGGCGCATGGATTTCATTTTTATCAAGGCGCTCCTTTGAGAAACTGGCTGTTGTATTACCCGGTTGAAAAAGCGCTTTCCTATTGGACGGATGTCCTGATTACTGTCAATCAAGAAGATTACAGACTGGCAAGGAATCAGTTACAGGCAAAGAAGATTTTTCGGATTCCCGGTGTGGGAATTGACATGGAAAAATTTGTGGGACGCCGCAGGCAGAGTGACCGATCATCGTTTTGCAGGAAATATCACATACCGCAGAACGCGGTTCTTTTACTGTCGGTTGGGGAATTAAGCAAAAGGAAGAATCATGGTGTGGCTATCCGGGCGGTTGCTATGCTGCAAAGGACGGATGTGTATTATGTAATCTGCGGGCAGGGGCCGCTTGAGCAAAAATTAATGCAGCTTGCCTTAAAATGTTCTGTGGCAGATAAAATCAGGCTGGTTGGATTTGAACAGGATACGGCAATGTTTTATCAAAATGCGGATATTTTTGTATTTCCATCTTTACAGGAAGGGATGCCTGCAGCGCTTATGGAAGCGATGGCGGCGGGGCTGCCTTGTATTGTCTCGGATATACGGGGAAACAGGGAATTGATTCCGGCGTCGGGCGCTACCGTATTCCATCCGAAAAAAACGGATGACTTAAAGCGGGCGCTGGAACAGATGCTTGCGGACCGACAGAAGTGGAAGGAGTATCAAACATGCAACAGGAACAAAATATGTGCATACAGCCAGTTTGTTGTACAAAAAAAGATGGCTGTCATTTATGAGCAGATGGAGGAGGTCTGTATACAATCTATGACAGGAAAAGGCGGAAGTAATGAAAAGAACAGATAATCAGAAAAGCAGTCAGAGGTTTTGGGCTATTAAAATGTTTTTCGTGCTGGAAGGCATGGCGCTTGCATTTTTGGCAATTTTTTATATATCATGCGGACAAGCGCTTTACAGCAGGGATTCGCTTGGCAATGAAGCAGGATTTTACGGGACGGATATGACCGGAGAGCTGACAAAGGGAATGGAAGTCACGCAGACTTATACATCACAAATGGACCGGATAGATGCAGTTGGAATTATGGTATCTGATTATGGAAAGGCGCTGACAAGCAAGCTGTATATACGCTGTGAAGATATTACAGATGGGCATCTGATTGCAGAACAGGAATTTTCGGGATCGGAGCTTGGAACGAATGAGTATGTCTGGCTGCGGATGGCGGAAGGTATGGAAGTCCGGCGCGGCAATCAGGTGAAGATCACATGCACGTCTGACGGAATGCCTGGAGATTCACCGACGATTTTATACAGCGGACAGCCCAAACCGGAAAATAAGAAGCTGTTGTCCGGCGCATTGCTTACGATTGACGGGAAATTGACCGAAGGGATGATGTGTCTGAGACTTGAGGGACGTGATAATGTATGGACGGGCCCCAATTATTGGAAGATCGTATGTCTGGCTTTGGTTTTTACAGCAGCCTTGTATGTGACAGAACTCAGGCGCAGGCGTCAGGGAAAGTGGAGTATCTTGTTTGGCACGATGGATGTTTTGAAAAAATATGGTTTTTTAATCCGTCAGCTTGTACAGCGGGATTTTAAAGTGCGTTATAAACGTTCGATCTTAGGCGTGTTTTGGAGTCTTTTAAATCCGCTGCTTATGATGATTGTGCAGTATATGGTGTTTTCTCAGCTGTTTCAGTCGGATATTGACAATTATCCGGTATATTTGCTCAGTGGGCTGGTGGTGTTTAATTTTTTCAGTGAAGGCGTCGGACAGGCTCTTTCTTCGATTGTAGGCAATGCGTCTTTGATTACAAAAGTCTATATTCCTAAATATATTTATCCGGTTACGCGTGTGCTGCTAAGCGGCATTAATCTTATTATGTCGCTGGTTCCGCTTATGATTGCAGCATTGCTTACGGGAGAGCAGATTACAAAAGCATATATCATGCTGCCGTATATTCTTTGCTGCGTTATGGTATTTACGATTGGATTTGGAATGGCGCTGGCGGCAGGCATGACGTTTTTCAGGGATATACAGTTTTTATGGGGCGTATTAAGTATGCTGTGGATGTATTTGACGCCGCTGTTTTACCCGGTTTCGATTCTCCCGGATCACTTTAAGCAGATTGTGCTTGCGAATCCAATGTACTGTTTTGTAGGAGCGGTGCGAAGCATTGTCATAGATGGCACAGCGCCGCAGCCAAGAGTTTTTTGTGCGTGTACGTTGGCTGCGCTTGGGATGCTGACAGTCGGCAGTGTGATTTTTAAAAAGACGCAGGATCAGTTTGTGTTTTATATTTAGGAGGCAGCAGTAAGATGCAGATGGTAGTTGTAGATGAGGTATCGCTTAGATTTAAAATAGACAAAAACCGGGCGAGTTCTCTGAAAGAGTATTTTGTCCGAAGACTTCGGCGTGATTTGGCTTCAGAAGATTTCTGGGCGCTTCAAAAAGTATCTTTTGCTGTGGAAAAAGGAGATGTGGTCGGTATTGTTGGCCATAACGGAGCCGGAAAGAGTACTTTGCTGAAAGTGATTTCAGGAATTATGAAGCCAACTTATGGCTCGGTCAAAGTATACGGCAGTATCGTGCCTATGCTGGAGCTTGGTTCCGGTTTCGATCTGGAACTGTCCGGAAGGGAAAATATTTATTTAAACGGCGCCATTTTAGGATATTCCCAAAAGTTTTTAGAAGAGAAATATGAAAAGATTATACAATTTTCTGAACTGGGGGATTTTATCGAAGCGCCGCTTCGGACGTATTCTTCGGGAATGCTGGCAAGGCTGGCATTTTCGGTAGCATGTATTGTTGAGCCTGAAATATTGATTGTAGATGAGATTTTATCTGTCGGTGACGCAGATTTTCAGGAAAAAAGCCGCGCTCGCATGATGGAGCTTATGACAGGGGGCACAACGGTGTTTTTTGTATCACATTCTTTAAAGCAAATACGGCAAATGTGCAGCAAAGTAGTCTGGCTGGAACATGGGCAGGTACAGGCCATTGGAAAGACAGAGGATGTCTGCGACAGATATGAGGGAAAGCATGAATAATATACAAATATTAATAGCAGCGCATCAGGATGTGTATGTGCCCAAAAATCAATTGCTGCGGCCGATTCAGGTTGGAACAGCTCTGGCAGAAAACAAGCTGCCGGATATACTGCACGACGATCAGGGAGTGCATATATCAGAGAAAAATAAAACGTATTGTGAATTAACCGCACAGTATTGGGCCTGGAAAAATCTGGAAGCGGATTATTATGGATTTTTTCATTATAGAAGGTATCTGGATTTTTCAGGAAAGTACGAGCCGGACCGAAGGCATTTGACAGGGCCGCGAGTGTCTCCATATAAAGAAGAGGGCAGCATACGGACAGATTTATCGAAGTTTGGGCTTCATGAAAAGCAGATGCGAAAAATCATAGAAGCATATGATGTGATTACTGTTTTAGGCGAATGGATGAATGTAACGGTCTATGAGCAGTACTGCCAGTTTCATCAGCAGGAGGATTTAGACTGTGCCATTCGGATTTTAAAAGAAAACTATCCGCAGTTTGCAAAAGCCTGCGACTGGTATATGAATTCCAAATATATTTATTTTTGTAACATGTATATTATGAAGCGGGAATATTTTTTTGCATATATGGAATGGCTGTTTCCGATTTTGGAGCAGTTTGAACAGGAAAAAGATTTTTCAGAATGCAGCGGGCGTGAGATGCGTGCAACCGGATTTTTGGCGGAGCGTTTGTTTGGTGTGTATTATACGCAGTTAAAGAGAATGGGAAAGGCAAATTGCTGTGAACTTGGTTATATCATTTTTCATGATACACAGCCCGAACGGGTTATGAAACCATATTTTGGAACAGACAGCGTAAATCTGGTAACGGCAGCCAATCATGCGTTTGTCCCTTATTTGAGCGTTATGCTTGCGTCTGTAATCAAATATGCAGACAGCCGGACAAACTATGATATTGTCGTTATGCATACGGATGTCAGTATGGAATATCAGAAAATGACGGAAAAAATGGCAGATGGGAGGAAGAATATCTGCATCCGTTTTTTGGATGTATCCGAACGTGTAAAGGGGATAAAACTGCACGTTCACGATCATCTTACGCCAGAGACATATTTTCGTTATTTTATGTTGGATTTGATGCCGGAATATGCGAAAGCGTTATGGCTGGATGCGGATTTGGTCGTATTAACAGATATCGGGGAACTATACCATAAGGATCTTCACAGGCATTGTATATCTGCTGTGCGGGATTTGGATATGATTGGGATTTATCGGACGGATCCGCATGTGAAAAAGTATGCAGACAAAATGCTGAAGCTGAAACACCCATATGATTATTTTCAGGCCGGGGTTATGCTCTTAAATCTGAAAAAAATCAGGGAGAAATATACATCGGAAGATTTTATTCGGATTACAACGCAATATCGGTGGAGGATGATGGACCAGGACGTACTGAACAAGATGCTTCAGGGGGAATATCTGGTATTGGATCAGAAGTGGAATGTAATGATGGACTGGCAGGAAAATGGAAAGAAAAGGTCTGATATTTTAAAACATGCGCCATACCGGCTGTGGAAAGAGTATGAACAGGCAAGAGAGGCGCCTGCAGTGATCCATTATGCAGGCGGATGGAAGCCATGGAAAGTTCCGGACTGTGATTTTGCATCCTGTTTTTGGAGCTTTGCGAGGCGGTCGCCATTTTACGAGATCATTTTATATAACTGTATACCGCAGGCGCGTTTCCGATGCCGTACAAAAGACAATCCGATGCGGGTGTTTCGGTTAAGGCCGACGAATTTCAGAATTACCATAGATATGCAAAAAGTGAATCAACTGCTTCCGGCCGGATCTTTGCGAAGACGTCTGGTGCGGACGGTTTGTGGGAAATTTTTGTAAAAAAGAAACGAATCAGGAGGCAAGAGACAGGAAGGTGGAAGTAGGTTGAAAATCAAATGAAGGATAAGAAACCGCGCGGCGCTTTAAAAGCAGCAGCTTTGGTATTTGCCCTGGCCGGAATGACAGGAATCGGTGCACAGGCAGCGATTCTTACGCAAAACTTATTGATATACAGCGATGTGCTGCTGCTTGCAAGTTTTTATATATTATATCAGGCGTATGTAAAATGTTTGATGCATCGTAAGACGAGAGGATTTTATTTTCTGACAGTTGGACTTTCTGTTTGCTATTCATTTTTTCTCATATGGGGAGGTCTGCTTGATAAAGATTTGGAGCTGGAAGGCTGGAAATTTTTTTGCGCCGTTTTATTTCTTGCTGCAGCGCTTTATCCGGCTCTGGATCTTTTGACGGGATGGATCGATCAAAAAAAGCAGAAAGCAGAAAACGGCAGTGTCAAAAACAGAAAAAAGGCATTGGCAATCTGTTCCGTAATCGTAACAGTGGTATGGATGTGTGCGTATCTGGCGATGTTTCCGGGGGTATATGCAACGGATGCGCCGACCTGGTATTATGAATTTTCGAATCCGGATGTGCCGATAACGTCACAGTGGTCGCCGCTTTATTGTGCAGTATTTTATGGGCTTGTGAAAACAGGAGAGAATTTATTTGGAAATTATAATGCAGGATTTGCCTTATTTAGTTTTGTACAGATGATAGGTGTTTTAGCTGCAGTTATAAGAATGTTAAATTTTTTTTCCAAAAGATTCAGTATTTTTTCGGTGATCGCAGTAACGGTATTTTTTTTGGTAATTCCTACACATGTAATACTTGCGCTGACTTCTGCGCAGGATTCGGTATTTGCAGTCTGTATGTCAATGTGTCTCATTCATTTATGGGAAATGCTATGTGATACGCAGCTGTATTTTGCGAAAAAAAGAAATCTGTTTAAGCTTGCGTTATGGTTGGTTTTATTTTGTGCGGTCAGAAATAATGGATTATATGCGTTGTTAGTTATGAGTGTGTTTGCAGTTGCTTTTTTGAAAACATACAAAAAACAGCTGCTTGCTGTATTATGCTGTGTCATTGTAGCTGTAATGATTTATACGGGACCTGGTTATCATATGATGGGCGTAGAGAAAGGGACCGTCAATCGCTGGATGTTAAGCCTTCCGTTACAGCAAATGGCA
Source organism: uncultured Eubacterium sp. (assembly GCA_910584595.1). GTDB lineage: Bacteria > Bacillota > Clostridia > Lachnospirales > Lachnospiraceae > Eubacterium_J. The sequence continues at coordinate 42,805 of CAJUBQ010000028.1, read as the reverse complement.
AATGCATATAATTTCGGTCAAGACAGGCTGTCAGAAAAACAGATAAGTAATATGCAGAAATATTTAACGGATGAGGGATGGCGCAATTATCTGATTCATATTTCTTTATCTGATTACGTGGTAAAAGGGTTTGATTACGAAGCTTTTGCAAAAGATCCTTCAGCGTTTTTTGCATTGTATGCAGACATCTTTTTTTCTGTTCCGGATTGTTATTTCCAAGGGCTGGGACTACAGACCTTTGGTTTATGGTATCCAAATAAAACCTATACGGACGGTAGAATTTATCATCCATATATTTCTTACATGTGCTATGACGAAACGATGTCATTAAAAGAGGTCTATGGACTGGATTTTAGTGTGGAACGTTCCTCGCTTCTGCCGATATATGATAATTTTTTGGGATGGCTTTATGGAAAGGGGACAGACCAGTCCGGAGCCGGGGGTAATTTATTTATGGCTTTCACGAACATTCCTGGTTTGGGGACGTTCAGTAAAGCAGGTATTTATTGTTGGATGCTGATATATCTGTTCTTTTATTTTATATACAGACAAAAAAAAGAACCGCTTCTATTGGTTGGATTGGGTATAGGCGTATATCTGACGGTAGCGCTCAGTCCGATGATTGTATACAGATATTGCGCACCTGTGATATTTTCAGCGCCATTGCTTGTATCTGTATTATTTTGGCCATGGAAAGAAGATGTTTAGAAAAATGAATTGTAAAGGGGATCATAAAATGAACGGGAAGCTATTAATTTCTAAATTCAGGGTTATGCGTAATATGATGTTAAAAAGACCAATACTAGCAATCTTTGATGTCACAAAACTGTGTAATCAGCGCTGCCCCATGTGCAACATATGGAAAACAAAATCTGAGGATATGTCATTAGAAAACATTGAACGGAAAGCAAAGGAACTAAAAAAATTTGGAATTGGCTATGTTTTTTTACAGGGCGGAGATCCGCTCGTGCGAAAGGACATTATTGACATTGTGGATGTTTTTTTGAAAAACGGTATCCGGCCGACCATTATTACAAACGGCATTTTATTAAATCCGAAAACAGCGGAAGAAATCGCAAAAAGGGAATGCAATCTGGCAATCAGCATAGACTCCTTGATTCCGGAAAGATATGCGTTGCTGCGGGGAACGGATACGCTGCGCAGGGTTCAAAGAAATATTGCAGCGATCGATGATCTAAAGGGAAAGCATAAAGGAAACTGGTCCATTACTACGACAGTAACGAAAATGACCGAGTTAAAAGATGTGCAGGCCATTCGTAAATATGCGTACCGGCATGGCTTTATGTATGCCATAAGGCCCTATATTACCGTATCAGGAACAGCAGGGAAAAAAGATGAAAAATTAGTTTATGATTACCGCGACGTATTAAATATTTTTGAATATATGCTAAGGAAGGCTCGAAAAGAGAATTTATTTGCGGCGCTGATCTATGAGGAGCATATCAATTATATCATGGGCAAGGATATGCCGGAATGCGATGCGATGAACTATTCATTTTTGATGAAGGAAACAGGTGAAATTGCTCCGTGTATTGAGTTTCCAGATAAGAAAATCGATTTGAAAAAGTTTGGCAAAGAGAAGAAGAAATATAAAAAAATGCTGCATCAATGCAATTGTACGACACCTTGCTTTTATAATGACGCGAGGGAAATCGGTTATCTTTGGAGAAAAAAGTGGAAGATATTGTTTCATTTTCCTGATTTGGTCAGACAGATGAGAAGATATGGGAATTTCTTTTAGGAAAGGGTGACGGAATGAATTTTTTTCTGATTGGCGGTTCCAGTTTTTTAGGGCGATATGTTATACGTGAATTACTGCAAAAAGATAACGTGGATAAAATATACTGTTTGATTCATAAAACGGAGATTCCTGTACAAGATAGAAAAATTATAAAAATAAAGGGAAGCATAGAAACGATTGATTCTGTGCAGATTGCGGATCAAATGGACCAATGTGTTGTGCTCTCAGGCGTAAACAGCGACGAAGAGACAACTGTCAGGGTAAACTATGAGGGTGTAAAATCAGCTGTTTCATTTTGTAAAAAAAATCATATTCCCCGTATCTGCATAGTCAGTTCTGTCAATGTTAAGTTAGCCAGGCAGGGTGTTTATGCAAAAAGCAAACGGAAGGCTGAAAACACGGTAAAAGAAAGCGGCCTTTCCTACTTGATTTTCAGGCCGGCGCTGATTTTTGGACATGATTGCAACAAAGGATTAAAAGTAATAGAAAATTTTATTATGAAATGTGGCATCGTTCCGGTTTTTGGAAATGGCCGTAAATTAGAACAGCCGATATGGGTTGGCGAGTGTGCGGCTTTAATCGCTTATTATTTGCTGAAAGACTGCCGGAACAGAACGATAGAGCTGCATGGAAAGGATGCCATGACTTATAACCAAATGTGCCGTCTGATTGCAGAGGAGAAAGGAAAACGGATAGCGTTGTTTCATGTTCCTGTATGGATGTGTATACTTGGACTGTATGTCTTAGATGTGTTTCGTATAAAAATTCCGGTTTCCAGAGAGCAGATTTATCATATTGATACGGATTTAACTGGAGATATGGGTAATATATATCAGGAAACCGGCATACAAGGGGATTCTTTTCTAAATAATTTTAGGAAACGGGAATAGGTATTCGAGATAGAAGGGGCGCGAAAGAGGAGAAGCTGCATATGAGAGAATATTTGAAATTGATGCGTGTGAAGCACTATATGAAAAATTTGCTGATTTTTTTGCCTGCAGTCTTAACGCGAAAATTGTTTGAGGTTCAGATTCTCAAAGAAGTTGTGATCGGAGCGGTTATTTTTTCTTTCGCGTCTTCTGTGATATACATAATCAATGACATCAGAGACGTAGAGATGGATCGACAGCACCCGGTCAAATCCAAACGGCCGCTTGCATCTGGGAAAGTGTCTTTGCCGGCGGCAAAAACGATTGTCGTTTTTTTGACAGCCGCAGTTATTTGTATTTGGGGATATAAAAAGTTCGCATTTGAATATATTTTTATTCCGCTGCTGTATTTGGCATTGAATGTGGCTTACAGCCTGAAATTAAAAGAATACCCTCTGATAGACGTATTTATTTTAATGCTTGGATATGTCTTAAGGTTAATATATGGAGGACGACTGGCGGGCACAGGATTGTCCGCATGGATGTTTCTTACAATTACGGCGGCAGCGTTTTTTCTGGGATTTGGGAAGAGACGGAATGAGCTGCTGATGTATGGCAGCGTCGGACGGGCGAATCTAAAGGAATACACTTTGGATTTTTTGGACCGCGCATGTCAGATGTCGATGACGACGACCATTATATTTTATGCGTTAAGCTGCGCGGATGTGAACACGGCAGTGGCAGAGGCGGGAGTGAATCTGCTTTGGAGTGTGCCGGCGGTATTTATCATATGTTTAAGATACTTAATGATTTTAAATGATGGGAAAAGCGACGGCGATCCGGTTGAGGTAGTGTTCAGAGATAAATGGTTGATTCTTTTAGGCATTGTTTTTCTGGCGGTGTTAATGATCTTACTGTATGGATCGTAAAGGACAATGACGGATAGAGGAAATAGAGTGGGTAAAAAAGAAAAGGTCAGGAATGTATGCAGGCTGTTGCTTGTGTATGCGGGACTGTATTTGATTGGAACGTTTATATTTGTAAGATTGTTTCATACAAAATTATGCAAAAATACAGACGTTTTGTAGTATCGTTGAATATCATTTGTAGTTATTTCTGGCGTGCCTGTAATACTGGAGATGTATGGTTTCAAACATTTTGGAAGGATGTTGTTTATTTCTGTTCGGGATATATTTTGTATACCGATCAAAGGCTGGTTTATCCAAATGAAAATTGAGTTTCAGAAAAATGGGGGAATCTGCGGTGTCAAAGAAAAATAAGATGGTTCTTGTAACCGGAGGCGCTGGTTATATCGGAAGCCATACGAACAAAGCACTTCATTTAAAAGGATATCAAACTGTTATTTATGATAACCTGGTTTATGGTCATAGAGAAAATGTAAAATGGGGTATTTTGGAATTAGGAGATCTGTCGGATCAACAACGTTTGGAAGAAATATTTCAAAAATACTCGATCGAAGCTGTCATTCATTTTGCTGCTTATGCGTATGTGGGAGAATCCGTACATAATCCTTCTAAATATTATAGTAATAATGTGGTAAATACAATAAAGCTTCTTGATATGATGCAAAAATATAAAGTGAAAGATATTGTTTTCTCATCCTCCTGCGCCACTTACGGCATCCCGTCCCAGATGCCCATTACAGAGGACATACAGCAAAATCCTGTGAATCCATACGGGCGCACGAAATGGATGGTGGAACAGATTTTGGAAGATTACAGAAGGGCTTACGGACTGCATTACTGCTGCCTGCGCTATTTCAATGCAGCCGGAGCGGATCCGGATGGGGAAATTGGAGAAAGCCATGATCCGGAAACGCATCTGATACCATTAATTTTAGATGCGGCAAGCGGGAAAACATCATCTGTCAGTATTTTGGGGACGGATTATCCGACAGAAGATGGAACCTGTATTCGTGATTATATCCATGTAACCGATTTGGCCGATGCACATATAAGGGCGCTGGAATATTTAAATCATGGAGGAGAAAGTGCATGTTTTAATCTTGGAAACGGAAAGGGCGAATCGGTAAAGCATGTGATAGAAACCGTGAAGAAAGTTACCGGAAAAGATTTTTTGGTAAAAGAGGAACCGCGAAGACCGGGCGATCCTCCGGTTTTAATCGGCAGTTCGCAAAAAGCGCAGCAGGCGCTCGGATGGCGGCCGCAGTACAGTGAGATAGAAACAATCATACAACATGCCTGGAACTGGCATCAAAAGAAAAAATTTTAGGGTGGTATAAAATGGCAAAAGTATCTGTGATTATTCCTGTATATAATGCTGAGAAATATTTGGCAGAATGTATGGAAAGTTTAATAAATCAGACATTGGAAGATTTGGAGATTATTGCGGTTGACGACGGATCGACCGACCGGTCTTATCCTATGCTTTGCAAATATGCACAAACCGACCACAGAATTCATGTATATAAAAATAAGCGCAAAGGCGTAGGCGCGGCAAGAAATACAGGATTTGCTTATGCATCCGGAGAATACATAGGGTTTGTCGACAGCGATGATTATGTAGATACTGCAATGTATGAAAAGCTTTATCAAAAAGCGGCTGAAAATCATGCAGATATAGCAATCGGAGGAATATCGCTTGTTTTTATGGACAGCGGGAAAACGGAGTCGTTTCGTTCGCATGAGTTGTATGAAAAATATGCGGCATATCCATGGTTTAACGCAAAACGATTTCCGGAAATCATTCAAAATATAGGAATTTGGGACAGGATATATAAGAGGGAGTTTTTAATTCGAAATAAAATCTTAAACATTGAACAAATAAGCTTTGAAGATCATTTCTATTCGGTGCAGTCAACGGTGCTGGCAGAGCGGATTTGTGTGGTAAATGAAGATTTCTACAATTATAGAAAGAATGCAGGAACGTCTATTACAGACCAGGAAAAGAAAAATGATAAATACAAACTGGATATTTTTACACAAAAAAGAATCTGTAAGAAGTTTTTAAGAAAAGAAATGGTATATCCCATTTACAGAGAAGCGTTTTTATTCCATCAATTTAATGAGATGATCTATCATCTGGCATTTACAACATCATTTTCTGCGTTTCGTAAAATTTTTGAGTCCTTAAGAAAAGATACGTCAGGAGAAGATTACAGATATCTTAAGACCGTAGAATACGGTGATATTTATGTGTTTGCAGGATATTTGCAGAAAAATCAGTTGCTTAGATGTTATTGCTGGTGTAAAAGCAGGAAAAGAAGCTTTTGAAAGCTTTCCGTATTATTCAAAGGGTAATAGGAGGACTGTATGAAAAATATAAAAATATATGCGACACAAAGCCAGTCATGCAGCAAAAATGATTTTATAAAAAATGAAGTGATTGTCCCGGTACTTGGAGGCGCAGCCTGCAAGGAAAATATCGGCCGGATACAAGGAGATGATGAAGGGGAAAACATTTCAAAATATAATGACAGCTATTGTGAACTGACGACGCAGTATTGGGCGTGGAAAAATGTAAAAGCGGATTATTATGGATTTTGCCATTACAGAAGATTTTTTTCGTTTCATCCAGGAAAGCTAAAGTGCGATGATTGGAAGCTTGTGCATTTTAAGTATGCAAATGAAAAGACAAAAAAGAAGCTGTGTCTGGAAAATACGGAACGAATTCACCATGTTGTGGAAGGCTGTGACATATTGCTTCCATCTAGGGTGGATCTAAGAAAAGTTGGGTTTGGCTCTGTATATGAACAATTTAAAAAAATACCACATTTAAGGATAGAAGCGCTGGATCTGGCAATTTCAGTAATTCAAAAAAAATATCCCAAGTATAATAAAGCTGCAAAAAAATATTTGTACGGGCCGTATTTTTATCCCTACAATATGTTTATTATGTCTGGAAAGATCTTTCGCAATTACAGCGCCTGGCTTTTTGATATCTTGTCCCAGGTTGACGCAAAGCTAAATATGGATCCCTACAGCATACAGGGAAGAAGGATCATCGGGCATATTGGCGAAAGGCTGTTAGGAGTTTACATCACCTATCTGGCGGAAAAATTCCCATCGCTGAAAATCAGAGAACTGCAGGTAGGATTTATTCAAAACGCGGATATTACTTATAGGGATAAACCGCAGCCGGCCTTTTCGAAAAAAAATATACCGGTTGTTATAGCTGCAAATGAATTTTTTGTACCTATGATGGCCGCGGCGATCAATTCTATGATTTGCAGCAGCAGCGACGACTGGAATTATGATGTGGTTATTTTGGAGAGCGGAATATCGGAAAAGATAAAGCGAAGGCTTCACAGTATGGTGGAGGCAAAACAAAATTTTTCACTGCGTTATTATAATGTCGGCCCGCTGATGGACGGATATGATCTGTTTACCAGTCATTTGATTACAGTTGAAACATATTATCGGTTTTTGATCCCGGAGCTGTTTGAAAAATTTTCGAAAGTGCTGTACCTGGACGGAGATATGATTATCAAACGGGATATTAAAGATTTGTTTCAGACGGATATCGGAAACAATCTGATAGGAGCCTGTCATGATGTAACCATTGCCGGTTCTGTGAACGGTGCGGAAGAAGAACATTATGTATACTGCCAAAATAAATTAAAGCTGAAAGATCCTGTGCAGCAGTTTAACGCTGGGGTTATGGTAATGAATTTAGACGCATTCCGAGCGTCTTTTACAACTGCTTATATGCTTGATTTTGCGGAAAAAGGGAAGTTCAAATACTGGGATCAGGATGCATTAAATATTCTCTGTGAAGGCAGGGTATATTGGCTTGACAGCGCATGGAATTATTTTGCGGATGAAAAAGACGGATGGCGCGGAAGAATCAATCAATTTGCTCCGCGAAATCTGTACAGGCAATATGAACAGGCAGCAAAACAACCTTATATTTATCATTTTGCCGGAAATGAGAAACCATGGTTCGACCCGAATTATGAATATGCGGAACAATTTTGGACTTATCTTAGAAATACGCCGTTTTATGAAACGATGCTGCAAAGACGCATGACAGATACTTCGTGCTATTTTATCGAACAGTATAAACAAGACATGCAGTATGAAAGTCTGCGTCATTTCGCAAGGCGGGTATTGGCTGCCTTATTTCCGGCAGAGACATTTCGTGGAAAAGCAGCAAGGAAAGGATATTTGAAAATCAGAAAGATTCTGACAGATATAAAAAGATAAAAAGAACTTTGCCCGCAAGTTGTTAGAAAAACGATATATGAGGAAGGAATACAAAGATGAAAATAGCAGTAGTAGGAACCGGTTATGTAGGATTGGTTTCAGGCGCGTGTTTTGCGGATATGGGAAATGATGTTATTTGTGTGGATGTTGACGCAAAAAAAATTGAAAGCATCAAAAAGGGAGAGCTTCCGATTTATGAGCCGGGACTGGCGGAAATCGTGCAGAGGAATACGGAAGCAAAAAGGCTTTCTTTTACAACGAAATTAGAGGAGGCGTTAAAGACGGCGCAGATATGTTTTATAGCGGTAGGAACGCCAATGGGAGAAGACGGCAGCGCAGATCTTTATTATGTGCTGGAAGTAGCGTCAGGCATCGGACGTCATATGATAAGACATATGTATGTCGTCGACAAGTCTACCGTTCCGGTTGGGACAGCGGTAAAAGTAAAAAAAGCCATTCAAAAGGAACTGGATGAGAGAAAGAGCAGTCTGGAATTTGATGTTGTTTCCAATCCAGAATTTCTAAAAGAAGGAACGGCTGTGCATGACTGCCTGACACCGGACAGGATTGTTATTGGCACAGATTCAAAACGGGCAGAAAAGAAAATGAGAGAGCTGTATACGCCGTTTGTGCGGACTACGGAAGCGCTGCTGTTTATGGACATTGCATCTGCAGAAATGACAAAGTATACGGCAAATTCTATGCTGGCTGCCAAAATCAGCTTTATGAATGAAATATCAAATATATGTGAACTTGTAGGCGCAGATGTTAACAAAGTTCGTATCGGGATCGGTTCGGATCATAGGATTGGCTATCATTTTATCTATCCCGGATGCGGTTACGGAGGAAGTTGTTTTCCAAAAGATGTGCAGGCATTGATCCGGACAAGCCAAAGCTACGGTTATGCTCCGCGCATTTTGCAGGCAGTGGAAGAGGTAAATGCGTTACAAAAGCAGGTAATACCGGATAAGGTTGTCAAAAAATATGGAGAGGATTTGACAGGGCATACGTTTGCGGCATGGGGGCTGTCCTTTAAGCCGGATACGGATGATATGAGACAGAGCGCGGCAATTGTAATTATCAATGAACTGACAAAGCGCGGCGCAGACATACATGCATACGATCCCAAAGCGGTAAAGGAAGCAAAACACTGTTATTTAAAAGGGAATACAAACGTTACGTATTTTGATGGAAAATACGATTCACTGAGTGGATGTGACGCTATGATTTTGATTACCGAATGGAAAGAATTTAGAAGCCCTGATTACGAACTGATGAAAGAGCTGTTGAAAGAGCCTGTCATATTTGACGGGAGAAACCAATATGATGCAGGAGAATTGGCAGAACTTGGCTTTGAATACCATCAGATCGGAGTAGGCATGGAAAGTGTGGAATGGCCGCATGAAAATATAGGATAAAACAGATGTGAGTGAGGAAATCAACATGAAAAATATATTAGTAACAGGAGGCGCCGGATTTTTAGGTTCGAATCTGTGCAGAAAGCTTCTTGCACAGGGGCATACGGTAACGGCTGTAGACAATCTTTATACAGGCAGAAAAGACAATATAAAAGAATTGCTGGATCATCCGCGCTTCGCGTTTTTTGAGCATGATATTTCAGAGCCGTTTTTTGTGAAAGCGGATGAAATATATCATGCTGCCTGTCCGGCCAGTCCGCCTCATTATCAGAAATCACCGGTATCCACGTTACGCACATGTGTGATTGGAATGATGAACCTGTTGGAATTAGCGGATAAAAACCATGCGCGTATTTTACAGTTTTCTACGAGTGAAGTGTATGGTGAGCCATTGGTGCATCCACAGACAGAGCTTTACCGGGGAAATGTAAATCCGATCGGTATCCGGGCATGTTATGACGAAGGGAAACGATGCGCTGAAACCTTGTGCTTTGATTATTACAGAGAATATGGGACAAAGATCAAAGTCATCCGTATTTTCAATACATATGGGCCATATATGCACGCGCAGGACGGACGTGTCGTTTCAAATTTTATTATTCAGGCGTTACAGAATAAAGATATTACCGTATATGGCGACGGAGGGCAGACGCGCAGCTTTTGTTATGTCGATGATCTGATTGACGGGATCATCCGCATGATGGAGAGTGGTGAAGATTTTACCGGGCCGGTCAATCTTGGAAATCCGTCTGAATTTACGGTTATGCAGCTGGCGCAAAAAGTCATTGCGCTGACGGATTCCAAATCTAACATCATTCATCTGCCTTTGCCGTCAGACGATCCTACGCAAAGAAAACCAGATATTGCATTAGCGGTGAAAGAATTAGGCTGGGAGCCAAAAATTGATCTGGAAACAGGGCTGTTGGCTACGATTCGGTATTTTTCAAAGGAGCTTTCGCATGGAGGCATATGATCTGAAATGGAATGGTATGAAAATAAACAGTTTTAATTATTTACGCGTATTAGCAATGTTCATGATCTTGTACGATCATCTTGGCTGTCTTAGAAATCAGGAGTGGATGATAAAAAAAGCGGTTGATTTCTTTTTTTCCAATCCGCTTTTTATTATTCAGGACTTCGGGGCTTTTGGTGTGTCACTGTTTTTTTTAATTAGCGGATTTTTATTTGCGTGGAAGGGGCAGTATGAGCATTTGACGAAAAAAACATGCCGGCGTCTCCTGAAAATATATTTGTCATTAATTGCAGCCTTTTTCGGATTCTGGCTCTGCCAGGCGATTTGCTGGAATTTTCAGGAGACCTATTGGCAGCAGTTTACGATTCGCCAATGGTTAGAAAGTATTACGCTTATCGGGTATCTGACAGGAAACGGGGAAGTTATTAACGGCTCTACATGGTTTCTTGTGCCATTGTTTTTCTTTTATATCGTGTCTGCATTTTATGCAGCTTTTAGCAGGCGCCTTTTTTGCAAGGGGGGGTATGTGGATCATAGAAGGATTTTTGGCGGCTCTTTTTTATACGCTGGATCGGATGCATATTTATGCGCCGACAAATATGATGATTTTTGTGTACATGCCTTTGGCAGGGGTGATACTTGCTGAAATCTACCGTGAAAAAAATATTTCTTTTGGAAACGGGCTGCTTTTGCTGCTTGTCAATTATATGGCTATGGTATTTTATTTTAAAAAATTTCAATACGAGTTTTATGCTGAGAATTTGTACCTGGTTTCTTTTCTTTATGCGGTATTGTTTGTGGTCATCTGTCTGACATGGGAAAAACGTTTTACGGCAAATAAATATGTTGATTTTTTTTGCAGTATCAGTTTGTCTGTTTATCTGCTTCATATGACATGGGGCGGATTTTTGATGCAGGCTTTTACGGAAATGGGAATACCATTTACGGCAGCGTTTATTTTTACTGTGTTTTTGATTTTTGGAATTGCCTGTTTTCATACAAAGTATATTGAGAATGGGATTTTGAAGCGGCTTTTGGGAGGCAATTGAAAAGGTGGAATCAGGAAGGAGGATTCGTAAAAAGTTGAATAAAAAAAGTATGGTATGGATATTTGCATGGGTGTTGGCAGGCTGTATTGGAACGGTTGTTTGGCTTGCAACGACTGGTAATGATGCGCAAATCTATACGGATGCAGTAATAGAATATACCGCGATATTTTCTAGTAATAAATCTGCAGAGCGATGGCTGATATATGTACTTATATTTTCCGGCATATTTCTGATCAGCATCTATCTTTTTCTGCGGTATAAAAGTCTGTCATCCGATCTATGTGAAACAGGAAAAAAAGGCGATGCAAAAATGCTTATTTGTATGTTTGGAGTAATGGCGGGAAGTTATTATTTTATACATGCAAATACAAATTCGGTTCTTACGGTATCGATGCTTATATTTTTATTTTCCTTTGTAATTGAAAAATCACTGGTTGTCCCTATATTTGTATTTTTTTATATAAATATTTATGCGCTTTACGGTATTTTTCGTATTTGGGTCCTGGCTGGTCGGGAACAGTCAGCAAACAGTATGACGGCAGCAATGATAATGTTTTTTGTAGTATGTATCATTCTGCTTGTATGTACGGATAAAAAGACAGTTGTGTTAAGAGGCTGTCTGCTTGGACAGTTAGCAGTACCGTTTGTACTGCTCATATATTTAGCGTCAAAATATAATTACAATGGCGAACTTTTAAATATCCCGGCTCCGTTGCCTGTAAAAATACTTATATATTCTTTGATAGTCTTGTTTGAGGTTGAAGGGGTTTGGAAAATAAAAAAGAATTGGCATACAGATGTGAAAATAAAATCGATAATCAGTTATGGAACCTGTGTCTGTATCATGGCGTTTAACAGATTCAGCGGTACAGGTGCAGTTGTGCCGAATGATATTCATCACCCATTTGAAAATATCATTGGATATTCTCAGATTTTTGAACTGGGGCAGGATCCTTTCTCTGAATATATCCCGGTTTCAGGTATGTATTCGATCGTGCAGGGAGCTGTATTTCAGTTGTTTGGAAATGGGGAAATGGGAAATTATTATGTAGCACAGAATGTTTTTTATTTGTTGATATTGTTGCTTGTGGCTGTATTGCTGTGCGCACAGGTGGACAGAGTATATGTTTTTGTCATTTCGTGTATTTTTTCCATGTTTGATTATAACCGATTTGTTTTTGTACTGCCTGTGATGCTGCTTTTGATGATGCCAAAGCTGATAGAAAGAAAAAATCTTTGGCTGAAAGCATGGTTTTTAACAAGCTTGTTTCAGGGATTGTATTATCCGGTGTATGGAGCATCCGTTTGTCTGTCATTTCTGCCGCTTGGAATCTGTCAGATAGCGGACAGTATCAAATCCGGACAGATGAAGGCGGATATGAAAACAGTGAAATTTTGGATAGGGTGGGGAATTTGCTTTGTTGCAGCATTTATTTGCCTTCCATATTTGATCGGAACGTTTAGGCATGTCAGTGCCATGTCTGGGCAGACAATTTATGCAGATGGGCTTGCGCGTTTTGGACAGAAAGTACCTGAATGGTTTTTTCCATATATGGAACATGATTCAGGAATCAGAATAGCATTGTATGATGTTTTTTCATTCATGATTCCGGCGGGTTTTGTATGGTCTGCATATGTGTTAGCGTTGAAAGCGGGAGGTGTATGTATTAGAGACGGAAAACTGAAATTTCAAAATATTCAGGCTTTGGCAATTACAGCGTCAACGATGCTGATGCCGGCTGTCTGTTATCTGTTTACATTTGTCAGACTGGATTTCGGGACCATTTATTCCAGAAGTTTTGGTGTGCTTATTATGGCAAGCGTATTGTTATTTGTAGCTGCACAACGGTATTTGATCCATCAGAAAGTTTGCTGTTTGGCGTTTTTTCTGCTTGCCTTCATACCGGCGACCGAAAATGGCGTAGGTTTTTTTTCTTCTGATACCAAATTAGAAGCTTATACTACAGTGCCGGAAGGGTATGTTTATATAGAAAACGATGACATTGAAAAATGGGGGACATGTTTTGCGGAACCTTCTTTGTATGATTCAGTAAAAACTTTTTCGGAGCAATTATCACAGGAAGATAAAAAATATTCTTATCTCGGCTGGCCGGATTGGTTTGGAAGCTTTTATCTGTGCGGCATAAAAGGGGATGGTGTGATGGAAATTATACCAACGATCAGGGGATATGACGCAGTTCAGGAAGCGATCGATGTGGCGAGGGCTAATAAGACAAGAATTGGTTCTGGTATACATCCCCTTTATAATTACTATCTTTACCATTGGCTACTTACGTCAGGAGAATATCTCTGGTCAGAAGAGCAGAATTGTTTTTTGCCGAATGATGGCGAAGATAAATTTTCTGCTGCATATGTAAAAGAAAAACACAAAAATCTGATGTTGTTTCAGGATGGGATGGATGTTGGAAAAAGTGCTGCTTCTCTTGGAATGTCTTTGGATTCTTTAAAAAAGATTATGACGGTATCGGATGCAGTTTTTACCTTCCAACAAAAGGATAGTGGAATGCAGATTAATTTTGAAGAGCCTTTGGATGGGAATGTGGCAGATTATTTGTATCTGGAGTTTTCCGGCCTGGATCAAAATTTTCGATATACTTTATACGATATGACTGGAGAGCAGGAGCAGGACGGCGATTTTTTGGCTAAACTTCTGATGAAAAAAAATTATAATCCGGGAGTACAAGTGACTGTACAATGGTCGGATGAAAATGAGGAGCAACATACGATGAACTGTGCCGTAAATCAGGGGAAATTATTGGTTCCTCTTGGAGCAGGAGCAAAATGGCTGCTGAATAAGCATACTTATTTGTATATTAGCGTAACAAAGGACGGACAGCAGATAACTTTGCCGAACATTTCGGACATTCGTTTTTTTAAGCTTAGAGAAGCCGGATAAATGTGTGGCGGTTTGAAGATTTTAGGAGGTTATGTTGAGAAAAAGAGCGTTCATTACAGGGATTACCGGACAAGATGGTTCTTATTTGTCTGAACTCCTGTTATCAAAAGGATATGAAGTGCATGGAATGATCCGCAGGTCATCCGTTGACTATAGGGAGCGGATTAACCATTTAGAAACAAATCCGCAGTTCTATCTGCATTATGGTGATCTGTCGGATTCTATGAGCATTGTAAAGATAATAAGCATGATCCGGCCGGATGAAATCTATAATCTGGCTGCACAGTCACATGTGAAGGTTAGCTTTGAAGTACCTGAAATGACAGCTGACATTGATGCAGTCGGAGCGCTTCGGATACTGGAAGCAGTCCGCATCTGCAAAATTGAAGATCGATGCAGAATATATCAGGCATCAACATCAGAGCTTTATGGGAGAGTGGTGGAAGTTCCGCAAAGTGAAAATACGCCTTTTCATCCGTACAGCCCTTATGCAGTTGCAAAACAATATAGTTTTTGGATTATGAAGGAATACCGAGAAGCATACCATATGTTTTGCTGTAATGGAATTTTGTTTAATCATGAGTCGGAACGGCGGGGCGAGACGTTTGTTACAAGAAAAATAACTTTGGGAGCATCGCGTATTGTGCAAGGGATACAAGATAAATTGTATCTTGGAAATATGGATTCGCTTCGCGACTGGGGATATGCCAAAGATTATGTAGAATGTATGTGGCTGATGCTGCAGCATGGGAAACCGGACGATTATGTGGTCGCTACGGGCAGACAGCATAGCGTGCGAGAGTTTTGTAGGCTTGCGTTTCATTATGCAGGGATAGAACTGGAATTTTTAGGCGAAGGAATCGATGAGACAGGAGTTGACCGAGATACCGGAAAAGTAATCGTTGCAGTTAGTCCTGATCTGTACAGACCGAGCGACGTGGTTAATCTTTTGGGAGATCCGTCCAAAGCGCAAAAGGTGCTTGGCTGGAATCCGGCAAAGACGACATTTGAGCAATTAGTCAGGCGAATGACAGAATATGATATGAAAAAAGTTTCCAAAGAGATACGGGAAGAAAAAGAGCGGGGGGGTATTTGGATTATGATTATGGATAAACATGCTAAAATCTACATAGCGGGACATAAAGGAATGGTTGGTTCTGCCATCAAAAGAGAACTGGAAAAACAGGGATATTATGATATTGTTACCAAAACGCATCAGGAATTGGATTTGTCCAGGCAGGATCAGGTTGAAAAATTTTTTGCCAGAGAGCGGCCGGAATATGTGTTTTTGGCGGCTGCAAAGGTTGGCGGTATTATTGCCAATCAGGAAGCAATGGCTGATTTTTTGTATGAAAATATGATTTTGGAGATGAATGTGATAAATGCAGCATGGAAAAATAGATGCAGGAAGCTGGAATTTCTTGGAAGTTCCTGCATCTATCCGAAACTGGCGCCGCAGCCGATGCAGGAGACATGCCTTTTAACCTCCGAGCTTGAGAAAACAAATGAAGCATATGCGTTGGCGAAAATTTCAGGTTTGAAATATTGTGAATATTTGAATAAACAGTATGGGACAAATTTCATTTCAGTTATGCCAACCAATTTGTATGGGAAAAATGATAATTATCACCCGTCAAACAGTCATGTGTTGCCAGCGATGATCCGGCGTTTCCATGAGGCAAAGGAAAAAAAGCTGGCTTTTGTTACATGCTGGGGAGACGGAAGTCCGTTTCGGGAATTTTTATATGTGGATGATCTGGCGGAATTATGCGTTTTTTTGATGAATCATTACCAGGGCAGTGAAACAGTCAATGCAGGAACAGGAAAGGAGCTGACAATTAAAAGTTTGGCAGAGCTTACGGCTAAGATAGTTGGATATGAAGGGGAAATCCGTTGGGACACTTCTAAGCCAAACGGCGCTCCAAGAAAGCTTTTGGACATTTCGAAGGCTTCCAGGCTTGGGTGGAGATATCATACGGAACTGGAAGATGGTATTCGGCTTGCATATGAAGATTATTTGAATCAGCTGGCTAGAAATGCAGAGTAAAGGAGAAAGAAGATGACGGTCGGTTTGTGTCTTTTAACGTGGAATGAGCTGGAAGGATGCAAGCATGATATTCCGCTTATTGACAAAAGTCAGTTTGAGCAGGTTTACTGTATAGATGCAGGCAGTACAGACGGCACAGTGGAATTTTTACAGTCACAAGGGATTTGTGTATATCAGCAGTCAAAAGAAGGGTTAAATCAGGCATGTATAGATGGTGTTTTACATTGCTCTTGTGATGCTTTTGTATTTTTTCATCCAAAAGGAACGATACCAGTAGAAGATATTTATCGTTTTAGAAAATATTTTGAAGATGGATATGAGCTGGTTGTTGGAAGCAGGATGATGAAAAAATCTGTTAACGAGGAAGATACTAAAATATTAAAATTCAGAAAATGGTTTGTTCTTGGACTCGGTATCTTGGCTAAAATAATGTTTCAGAGAGAAGGAAATACGATATGGGATGTACTTCATGGTTTTCGGGGTATGACGGCAAAAGCATTTCGAAGTTTACAAATTTCTGATTTTGATCCGTCCGTTGATATTGAAATGGTATGCCGTTCTTACAAATTGCATATCAGACGGATAGAATTTCCTACAAGGGAAAAAGCAAGATTGGCTGGGAAAACACACTTTAAGGCATTTTCCACCGGAATGAAGTTATTGAGATATATGGCGATAGAATGTATGAGAAAATAAATTGAGAAAAGGAGTTTGTATGAGATTAAAATATCTGATTCTTGGAGCAGGTCCGGCAGGTCTTACTTTTGCTAATAAATTAAAAGAATCAGGGGAAACATCTTTTCTGGTGCTCGAAAAAGAAGAAGAAGCCGGTGGATTATGCCGGTCACGGGATGTGGGTGGATTCCCATTTGATATTGGCGGCGGTCATTTTTTAGATGTGAAGCGGCCGCTAGTAAATCAGTATTTATTTCGGTTTATGCCGGAAAGTGAATGGAAGCTTTATTTAAGGGATTCAAGGATTGAGCTAAGCGGAGGAATGGTTAGTCATCCCATTGAGGCAAATATATGGCAGATGGAGATTTTAAATCAAGTAGCTTATTTAAAATCTATTGCAGCAGCAGGATGCAATACAGGCAAAAGGATGCCTGTAAAATTTGTGGATTGGATTTATTGGAAATTAGGGGAGAAAATTGCTGATGATTATATGATACCTTATAATAAGAAAATGTTTGGAGAGGATTTGGACAAGCTTGGTACTTATTGGCTGGAAAAATTGCCGGATGTGTCTTTTGAACAGACATTGTTAAGCTGTTTGATTAAAAAAGCATGTGGTACACAGCCCGGACATGCACAGTTTTATTATCCGAAAAAGCATGGTTATGGAGAGCTTTGGCTTCGAATGGCAGATTGTATCAGGAATCATATCGTATATCATACAACCATCACAGAATTGGATTTTGATCAAATGTATGTTATAGATGGTTGTGGAAATGGCTATCAGGCTGAAAAGATAATTATGACGATACCATGGACAAGTATTAACCATTTTATAGGAGCTCCAAAATATTTTGTTGAGGATGTAAAAAAGCTAAAGCACACTTCCATACAAATAGATTATGATCCACATGAGTTGTATACGGATGCTCAGTGGATTTATTATCCGGATTTGCATTTGCCGTATCACAGGGTATTAGTCCGGAAAAATTTTTGTCCGAACAGTATCGGATACTGGACAGAAACAAATTTAGATAGATGTAACCCGGCTGACGAGTCATCGGCATTTTCTTATGTAAATGAATATGCGTATCCTTTAAATACGATTGAAAAGCCCAAAATAATAAATGAAGTTTTAAACTTTGCAGGTGCAAAACATGTATATGGACTTGGACGGTGGGGTGAACATGAACATTTTAATTCCGATGTCACTGTTGAACGTGCTTTGAAACTGTATGAAAAAATCACCTCATAGAAATCGAAAGGAATATCTGTAATCTGCACATTTAAAAAAAAACAGAATACATTGATATATAAGAAGAATCAGATGAGGTATGACAAAAATGGATTATTTTTTAGGCAGAAATGACGAACAGATGCAGTGCCGTGGAATCCTTCATATCGTAGAGGCAGGGGATACGCTCTATAAAATAGGAAAAAAATATGGAGTTGCGGTATCACGAATTATGTATGCAAATCCTTATGTAAATGTATACAATTTGCAGATTGGGGATGAGATTTGCGTGCCTGTTATGGTGCCAAGGATGCCAATGGGGGAAGCTGGTGCAAATGGCTCTATGAACCGGATGCCTGTACGTGAGCGTCCCGCACAGGCGAATACAACTCCGGCGTTTGACGATTATTTAAAAGGAAATACGCAGCCGATTTATGAAAGTGACGCCAGGCGGTATATGATTCCCGCACAGGAACCGGCTGAGCGTGAACGTATCGTTCCAATGGCGGAAACGGAGCAGTCGAATCCAGATGGAAGGGTTTCTGCGCCATCTGACCAGATGGGATTTTCTGCCACGGTAAGAGACTATGATGATGTTAACCAGCAGGCGCCGGGCAATGTGTATATGGGAAACTGTATGACGCCGGCCAGGGAAATGATGAATAGCAGTATGTATACAGGATTGGGAGAATCCGCAGAAAGCGGGATGCAGGAGATGCCTGAACAGTCCGACAGAACAGGCATAACACAGGATATGGAAGAAAACGACAGAAACGAGATGTCACAAAGACCAGAAGAGGCACCAGAACAACCATCAGAGCAAGCGGATCAGGGAGGCATATCAGAAACATTTGGCGAAATACCGGCAGAAAATCAAAGTATGCAGGGAACATACCCTTCAGATATGAATTTTTATAAATAAGCAAGCGTGTGATTGACAAAATAAAACCCTGATATGGAGATAGTTTATCATTTATTGGAACAATCTATCATTTTTTATCAGTTTATATGCAGATGGTTTATCATTTTGTTGAGAACTATAAATAAAGGAATATTGCATTATATAATTGAAAATGATAACCGTGAAAGCAGAGATTCGAGAGAGTCTCTGCTTTTTTGAGAAAATGAGTCATTATTTATTTTAATTCGACTATTGCCTTTTAAGCTGAAAGTATATAAACTATATATAAAGAAACGTTTATCTTTTGCTTTATTTGGATTTAACACCTAAATTTTACCATAGGCAGTGTCTTTTTTATCTGAATAAGGAAAATGCAATATTAAGTTATAAAATGATATTGTGTAGTAAAAGCGTTTTTAATAACTTTATATTATAAATTACCGGAATACAGCGATATATTTAAGTATTTGGAAGAATAACATAAATTCGGGCTTATGATTTGTGATAGGGAGGTTTCGTTTATGGCGACAAAAAATACAGTAACACTTGAAAGTTATCTTGCATCAATATGTGGAGCAGAAAAAGGAATACAATATACAGGCAGAATTATCCAAGAGCGCGATAAATTAATAGAAGCGCTCAATGGATTCAAGGGAAATGCTAAAAGTATAGATTTTCTCAAAGGAGATATAGCTGAAGTTTGGCATGGAGGCACTTTTAATATTAATTCTGCCCAGAAATCTTCCACAGCTCATGCAGAAGTGCCGCGATCTCATGATTTAGCTTCGCCTGATATCACCTTAGATTCTGGGGAGACGTGTCAGTTAAAATATTATAAAACTGCAAAAGAATCTGCGAAAGCTCAGGCAACGTCTTATAAACAGGTGGCTAATAACCCATCTACGAAAAAAGGAGCCGTTGAAAAAATTGAAACAGGCGAAGTAAGCGAAACTGCCCCCGTATATAAGGGGCAGGATAGGATTATTCCATCTGATCAGTTAGAGGATGCAAAAAAAGAATTAGATAAGAAGATTGCGGAAGAGATGGCAAAACGTCCTGAAGAAGCAGCAAGGTATCAGGATACACGCGATCGTATAACTGACAAAGTCGAAAACGATAAAGGAGTTTCGTCGACGCCACTTACAAAGGAAAAGTCAGAGGAAATAGCAAAAGCTGCAAAAAAGGGTGAAGTGAAGCCAGAAAATATAGACTTAACAAATAATGATATTATCAAGATTAAGTATGTCATGAAAAATGCTGTGAAAGCGGGACTTCAATCAGCTGCAATAGCTGCCGGGATTAATATGGTTCTTTCTTTGAGTGATAAACTCATAAGAGAAGGGAAATGTTTCTGGGACTATGAGTCAGACGACTGGAAAGACGTTTTGTTTGATATTGGAGTTGGGGGGATAGCAGGAGGTGTTTCGGCAAGTGTACTGAATATTGTTGGTTCTTATTCAGCAAGTGCGGTGCCAGGTGTCAGTGCGCTTCTTATGGCAACATTTGGAATCGCCTCATTGATGCCTGATTATATGGATGGGAAGATGACAACAGATGAATTTATTGTTGAAGCGGAAATGATATGCTTTGATGCAGCATTAATTTTACTTACAGGTATAATGGGACAAGCCATTATTCCGGCGCCAGCTTTAGGTGCAGTTATTGGATCTGTAGCAGGAATGATTGCTACTGCAATCATTCAGAAAATATGGGGAGATGAATTGAGAGAGCTTCTTATGAAGATCAATCAACATATCTGTACTTTATTTGAAAGAATAAAAGATTTTTTTGCTGGAATATGGGAGAAACTGAAAGCCATAAAAGATCTGCTGGAATATTTGTTAGACGATGACTTCAATTATTCTCTCCAATGCAGATATAAAAGAAGTTTGGATGCCAGGTATTCTGTGGCTGAGCGTAAAAAAATAGTGATTGAAAGGGTAAAGTGTTATGAGTAATGAAGAGTGGATTTCTTTAAAAAAATTTTTAGTAATTTCTGATAATGAATGGGAAAGAATTAAAAATGCAGAAGGCGAGATGTACAGAATTTGGGGAAAAATAGAAAGTACAGGCGGCATCAAAGAGATAGAGAAAGAGAATATTTATTTTATAAATGAAAAGTTTTTATCCAAAAATGATAATGCTAAGATTGAGAAAATATATCACTCTATTTTGCGAGAGGTGTGTGGTAAGAATATACCTGGAGATTTTAAGTATGCAAAGATACAGATGCCTTCTTTTAAAGGAAAACTGACAATGAATGGTATGATTTTGAACATTAGAAAACTAAAACAAGAGAATGATACAGATTTTAATAATCTGGATATTAAACTTATTTTCTGGCTTATGTATAGCATTATGAGCAGCGTAATGCCAAAAAAGACAAAGTCCGAAACAACCGAACAGAAAAAAATAGAGGAGAATAAGAAAGATATTTGCCTCTATGCAGCGTGTATGGGAATGCAGGTAGAGGAATTTTCGGATGTGTTAAATATTATACAATATATATTGAACGACACGCTGAGCGTAAAAGCTTGTAAAACCAGCAGGACAAAATTTCTTGAGGAACTATGTTCTGGTATCATAGAAGACACATCTGATATGGAAGAGAATGAAGAAAATCAGGAGAATACATTTAAAAAGTATTTTGAAGCAGGGCATACACTAATATATGTCAGAACTTTGGAAGAAAAAGAAATAATAAAACATATTGTTCAGGTTGTTAAGAATCATCCTAAGATTGCTAAAAAAATTTATCAATGGAATACCAGTGATGGGTTGGTAAATCTACAAACCGGAATGCATAGAGAAGATGCTGAAATTATGGGCATTAGTCAATACACATTAGAACATGCCATAAAAAGCATATCTGACAATTTAAATAGTAATCCAAATACAGGAGAAATATATATTTTCCGAACAATAGAACTTGGGATGAAGGATGCAAACACTATTTCAAGAATAAAAATTTTAGCAGAAAAAATAAGAGATACAGATGCAAAAGTTTTCTTGATTTTTTTGGCAAGGGATATCCATATAGACAGTACGCTGGAAAAAGATTTTTATATAGATATGGACTTTTATTATCCAAAAGCGTGGAGGATAAGGGAAGTTCTTGAAAATTTTCTGCAAAGCAAAAACATAGAGGTAGAGCAGTCGATTCTTCACGATATGGTTTATAGCTGTAAGGGTTTGACGACTGTGGAAATTAACAGTGCTCTGGAGTTGGCATATGTAACGCTGAATAGGAGATTTGAAAAAAATAAGTTTATACAATTTCTTCAAGATGTAAAAAAACAAAGCCTTAAGAAAACAGAGTTACTTGAATTAATTGAAGAAAAAAATAGTGTAAGAGATATAGGAGGTCTATCGGAGCTCATAGAATGGCTTAAAAAGAAGAGCATAATTATTAATAATATAAGTTCTGCAAGAAATGAGCATGTTGATGCGCCAAAAGGTATTCTGCTTGTAGGAATGCCGGGCTGTGGGAAATCCTTATGCGCCAAGTGCGCAGCTGGCTTATTTAATGTTCCTTTGTTTCGGCTGGATATAGGAAGTGTGTTGAATAAATATGTTGGAGAGTCTGAACATCGTTTTAGCGATGCATTGCTGCTTGCTGAAGCAACATCTCCTTGTGTGCTGTGGATTGATGAAATGGAAAAAGTTTTTTCAAATGATTCTGATGGAAAGAATCAATCGGAAGTATCTTCCAAAATATTAGGAAAATTTCTTACATGGATGCAGGAGAAGAAAACTTTAACTTTTGTAGTGGCAACAGTTAATAAAGCAAAAAATATTCCTGTAGAACTGACCAGGCATGGTCGGTTTGACGAAAGGTTTTTTGTGGATTTTCCCAATGAGAAAGAAAGAGCCGAAATTATCACACTGCATTTGGAAAAAAAGGGAATTACTTTTACAGATGTAAAATATATAGTTAAAAATACTAAGGGCTATAGTGGTGCAGAATTAGAGCATATTATCAAAGTAGTTACCGAGGAGCGTTTTATTAATATGTACAATGGGAAAGGAGCAGGGGTGACAAAAGCAATGTTTGCAGAAGCAATAAAAAGTACAAGGCCAATATCCGAAACAAATAAGGAGGCTATAAAAGAAATTGAAGATTATTGTAAGAAGGAGAATATACGGAGGGCCAATAAGAAATAAAAGCAGGTATTGGATTTCTGGCATGGGAAATAGTTTGAAAATAAAAGCAGGTCAGCGATGAGGGGATTACCCGGAGAGGGTGAGATAGGAGGAGAATCCGTGAGCATATCAGAAACATTTGGCGAAATACCGGCAGAAAATCAAAGTATGCAGGGAACATACCCTTTAGATATGAATTTTTTATAAATAAGATTCCATCCTTTTGTCTGGTAATATTTCTTTCTCGAAACGAATCTATATATACCGTTTAATAAAGTTCAGACCTGAGAATTGTCGTGAGTCGGCATATAACACATATCCTCAAACAAATTTCGATTGATTCAATGGGGATTTCAGGGTATAATAACATTGAGGTCATATAACTTGCAAAATCATTCTGGCACATATTCTGGTGAAGACGGTTGATGAGTTCCGGGGAATGAATCCGAAAGATGTGGTATCCTATATTGAAGGGGAGCCATTTATCAGCGTGGTTCCAGTGGAGCCCGGACTGACGAATATTGAAAAAGAGGAAAACGGACAACGTATTGTCGGAATGAATACAGAAAATGCGGAGATAAACGAGGGGCTTGTAAGGTTTGACATTATCTTCTATGTGCGGATAAAAGACGGGATCTCACAGGTTATTGTGAACGTGGAAGCGCAGAAGGATGAGCCGGCAGGCTACCATATCTTAAACAGGGCAGTCTTTTATGTGAGCCGCCTTGTTTCTGCGCAGAAGGAACGGGATTTTGTGGGGATAAATTATAATGACATCAGGCGTGTATTTTCGATCTGGATATGTATGAATATGGACGAAAACAGCATGGATTATGTGCATCTGACAGATGATAAGCTGTTAGGTTCTTATATGTGGAAAGGCGGGCTTGATCTGTTGAATATTGTCTTGATTGGTATAGCAAATGAACTTCCGGAGCATGATGATAAATATGGGCTGCACCGCCTGTTGAGTACGTTATTGTCAATGGAACTGTCTGTTGATGAAAAATTAGGGATTATTAATACTGAATACAGTATTCCGGTAGATGACAAATTGAGAGAGGATGTGAGTACTATGTGTAATCTTTCACAGGGAATTAGGGATAACACTTTAGTAGATGTTATAATGACTATGTATGAGAATAACTTTACGCTTGAACAGATAGCTGTTGCGACAAAAAAAAGCGTAGAGGAGGTAACGGCAGTCATCAAAAAGCAGGAGCCGGTATTGGCGTAATCACAGTAATTTAATAACATAAGCAGAAAGAAAGACAGTTACAGCAGATTGTCTTTTTTTCATGTAAGACAAGGATGAGAAATGAGGAAAAACTGTATGCATATCAGAAACATTTGGCGAAATACCGGCAGAAAATCAAAGTATGCAGGGAACATACCCTTCAGATATGAATTTTTTATAAATAAGCAAGCGTGTGATTGACAAAATATGTCTGTATTTATATAATTCTTTCTAGAGAAAAAATACATTGCTGCTTTTTACAGGCAAGGAGCCATATGGAGGGCCAAATGAATTTTATGAATAAACTGGAGCGTAAATTTTCAAGATACGCGGTTTCGAATCTGACCATGTACCTGATTTTTGGATATGTGATTGGATATGTGCTGAGCAGATTATCGCCGGAGATGTTAAACTATTTGACGCTGGATCCATATCAGGTTTTGCATGGGCAGATCTGGCGTCTTGTTACCTGGGTTCTGATTCCGCCGTCTATGCAGAGTATTTTGTTTTATGTCATTATGATGCTGTTTTACTATCAGCTGGGTACGAATCTGGAACGTACGTGGGGTGTTTTCCGTTATAATGTCTATATTTTTGGTGGTATTTTGTATACGATTATAGGCGCAGTTGCAACATGGCTGATTATGACAGCCATGTATGGGAATCCTGGCATTACGGGTGCCATTGTCGGAACACAGATCAGTACGTATTATATTTGTATGTCTATCTTTCTGGCATTTGCAGTATGCTATCCGAATATGCAGATATTGCTGTATTTTATTATACCGATTAAAATGAAGTGGATGGCATATGTATATGCTTTGCTGATGCTGATAGATTTGGTGCAGAGTTCATGGCCGCGCAGAGTGGTTATGATTATGTCATTGCTGAATTTTGTGATTTTCTTTTTATCAACAAGGGACTTATACCGGTTTTCTCCAAAAGAAGTCCACCGGAGACAAGTATACCGTCAGGCAGTCAAACGGCCGCAGAGTGCGGGAATTACGAAGCATAAATGTGCTGTCTGCGGAAGGACGGAACTGGATGATCCTGCGCTGGAGTTTCGGTTTTGTTCAAAATGCGCGGGCAATTATGAATATTGCCAGGAGCATTTATTTACGCATCAGCATGTGCAGTAGACAGTAAATCTTAGAGGAGCAAAAGAAAATCCGTGTGCTTTACGAACAAAGGAATTTATGTAATTCCTGTTCGGAGAGCCGAGCGACAACTAAATACCGCATAACAGAGCAAACGAATCGTCATCTGCAAAGGGTGGCGATTTTTTTGTTCAAGGGAGAACACTGTATCAGGCAGAGTTTATATTGAATAATTTGCATTTGTAGAGTATAATAAATGTAGTTTTTATATAACAGTTCAATGGGTGATCGGAACTGTTATATTTTTATACGTTTTCACTTTGGAGGAGGGGATTGCATGAAATGGATTTTACTTTCTGATATTCATTTTAATCCGGAAGCAGCCGGAGCAGATACGATACTTTTGAAAAGGCAGTTATTGCAATATTTAAGAGAAGAAATCGGAAACGTGGATTGGATGTTTCTGGCAGGTGATTATCGTTACTGCGGCCAGCCGAAAGAGCCGGATGATATTTCTGATTGGATCAAAGAAGCTGCGGAGGCTGTTGGTATTTTGGATATGAAAGAAAAAATATGTATGGTGCCCGGAAATCATGACTTGAACAGAAATCAAGCACGTAAATATATAGTGGAAGGCGTGAAACATGATTATAGCGCTGAGTCAGGAATGATGGAATATGAAGTTATGAAACAATTGTTAGCTGATTTCTCATTTTTTGATTCATTATATCAAAATGTATACGGATGCAGTTATATTCAGGAATCACTGAAAAACCGTAATCCTCATCGGTTAAAGGATTGCGGCTCTTTTTATTTGCTGATGTTAAATACAGCTTTTATATCCTGTAATGATAATGAAAGAGGGAGCCTGCTGATCGGGAGAAGAGATGTTCTCCGGCTGATGCCCAAGAAACGAAAACCGGTGATCGTGCTGGCGCATCATGAGATGGATGCGTTGGAAAGAGAAGAACAAAAAAAGCTGCGGGGTGATTTGAAAGAATGGGGAGTAAAGCTGTATTTATGCGGAGACGCGCATTTATTATGTGAGGAAACGGTAAATGGCTGCTGCCAGCTGACAAGCGGCTGTCTGATGAAAGAGCCGGGCAGGATGGATGCAGCTTTTTTATCGGGAGAAATTTTAAACGATGAGATTCAAGTACGGATGCATGAATGGAATCATAACTGGGCAGTGAACATGCATTATGGCAGTCATGGAACGCTTAGCATACCGTGGAAGGCAGGCAGCAGTGATACCGGAAACAGCGATGATTTGTCAAAAAATGTCTGGCTGAAAGCTTTGGAAAACATAACGTATTTAGACAGGGAATTACGCTGTTATCTGGCAGATGGCATCGCAGACTTTGAACGAAGAAATATTCCGGTACATACGCCTCAGGCGCTTCTTTTGCTCTTTCGTTATAGGAAAAATACTGCGTATATCATCTTGAATCAGTATCGGACAGAAGATGATGTGCCTTATGGAGAGTATTTATGTGAATTATTTGAACGCGGAAATTTGAAATATATAGAGAAAGGGGTTTGTTTTGATCGTGGATTTGATTATATGGAAGCGTTTGCGTTTCAAAAAGCCGAGCAATTGCGATGGGAAAAAAATTTGGTCTGTATTACGGAAAATTTGCTGATTTATTCCATTTTGGATGATGAAGAACGAAGAACGGTTCAGGAAATGATTCAGGTGTTTGGAAGAGAGGAGTTTGATAAAATTAAAAGAGAGATTTTAAAAAATCCTACGTTGATATTTTAAAATGTTTTGCGGAAAAGAAGCAGCAGTTCAGATACCCCATGGAATTGTTATGAAAAGAAGCCGTTTAAGAAGGAGGTACAAAGAAATGAGCAGTACAGATACAGATTTTCTTCCAAAAATGAAAGCAATGAAGCCTCAGAAGAAAGAGGAAGGATGGATTCCGCTTGACAGCGGAAACAGGATGGTTACAGAAAGATATCATAACGGTGAGATTATAGAAGGATATAAAATTGTTCGTACGGTTTCATCAGGGAATATGGGGATCGTTTATTTGTGCGAAAATATGAATGACAATCTGCTATATATTATGAAAACGCTGGTACCAAACGAAAGCACAAAAGAAAATATGCAAAGAATATACGAAGAAGCAAAGCGAATGGTCAATATACCGATGCATCCAAACGTTGCAAGGATTCAGACATATTTTACACTGAATGATGTGCCGCATCTTATTTTAATCTATGCGCAGGGAGTATATGAGGAAGGGAGTTATTTCGGCAGTTCTTTGCGTGATCTGATAAATAAACATTGGAAATTTGACTTTTTGGATATTCTATGGATTGCGGAAGCTGTATGCAGCGGGCTGGCTCATTGCCAGAAACATATCAAAGGGTTCGTCCATGGAGATATCAAACCTGAAAACATATTGCTGCATCCGCTTGAAGTCAGCCTTGAATGGGGGTTGACAAAATATCAGGTTATGGTGTCTGATTTTGGAGGTGGAAAGACGCGCGGCTATTATGTTTCTGAGGCGGATAAGCCGGCTGATGCTGAGGATGATATTTATGCATTTGCAAAGGTAATGGAAGAGCTTTTTGCAGAGGCATACAAATGTGGAAACATGGACGGAGCAGTTTATTGGGATCGATTTGCGGATGGACTTCAAATGATGCTTCATGAGCCATACAGCAGTAATTTACGAAGAGACCTTGATTTTCGAAGCTTGTATAACGGATACGCGGAGGCCATGGAATTTGTATTGGGATTGAATTCCATGGGGTATGTTGCCGAGGATATTCTTCCAAAACGAGATGAAAGCATACGGACGCAAATAATAGAAGAGCTAAACAACTGTCTTAGAAGATGGAATCTGGGAACAGAAGACAAATGGGAAATTGTGGCGTCTATGCATCATCTTTTAGAAAAGCCAGGGGTGGAACGTGTATATTTGGATGATCTGCCTGTGGCGGTGTTGATTCAGTTCAGGCTGGCAGAGTTTTATTTTTCCAACAGACAATGGGAAATGTTTGACAGCTTCATGAGAGAGATCAAAGCATTCCTGACAGAGCATGGTTCGGTTTCTTATCAAGGTATGTTTCGGTACTCCGCTGAATTAGAAACGGATGCAGGGATTTTGGAGCAGCTGTCAAATATGATAAGAAACAGGGAAGTGGATACAAAGATGCTGATTTGTGCGATACGTTTGGTTGTGAATCCTGTAGGATGGCTTTGGGAATTATATGAATTTATTGGCAACCGGAATCAGGAAAGGATGCCTGAACTGCAAAAACGTATTTTTTCGCTGATTGCACCTGAAGATAATAATAGTGTACAAATGAAATATTATCATATGATTATGGGAAGTTTTTATATTTATATTAATCAAAATGAAAAAGCGTTTCCACACTATGAATATTTAGTAAAGCAGGATGGGAACTCTTTGGAATATACATTTTACTATGGGGTGTGTCTGTATGCAAAAGGGTGTATCATGCAGTCTATGATGTATTTTGAACATGCTTATGATATCTATACAATGGAAGGCGCTTACCGAAATAAAAATTTTGCATTTGTGGAGATAGGACTGTTAAGTTTATTTTATCTGCTTGATTTTGCATGCTGTGAGAGCCAGTGCAATGAGTTACTGAATGAGAGAGAAGAAACGCTGTCTGCATCAGAAAGAAAATGGATAGATAAGATACTTGATGCGAATTTTAAGAGTCAGAATTATATGAGGGAGTGGTATACATTGTTAGGCGTAATGGAAATCAAAAATGGCGATCAGCCGGATATACCACTGCTTAGACACAAAAAGGAAGAGATACGAGAGATATTAGGATGGAAAGAAATATCAAAAGTAGTATTTGCCCATCGTATAGCAGAACAGGTATATTATGAAAGCTGTTTAAGATTGGCAGAGTTTTATGTGAGAGAAAAAGAGTATATAAGCGCGATTCAGGAGTGCGATGATTTATTAGAGATTGACTGTACAAATTTTGCAGGTTACAGAATACGAGGTATATCTTATATGGAGTTATGGAAAAATACAAGGAAGGATGGATATCGGATATATGCACTACGGGATATGGAAGCAGCGATAAAGTATGTGCATGCCTATTTCCCTATGCCTGGAGGAAAGAAGAACCCGGAAGCAAAGAATTGGGAAAACAGACTGCGTGGATATATACAAGCGATGTTATAAAGAATAACAAAAGTCTCTGCGTTGACGAATCCGTCCGCCTGTGGTAAGATTTGTTCTGGTTAGCAAGACAGAAAATAATTTCAGGACAGTCGGATCGAGAGGAATAAAATGATGTCGTTACAAGGGCAGACAAAAGAACATACAAAAATAAAAATCAGGGAGCCGAAACAGTATAACGTCATTATGCACAATGACGATTTCACATCTATGGAATTTGTCGTAGATATTTTAATTCAGATTTTTCATAAAGACCAGCTCGAAGCAGAGCGGCTGATGCTGCTTGTGCACAAAACTGGCAGGACAGCCGTAGGCGCTTATCCGTATGATCTGGCGGTTACGAAAGTTCAGACGGCTTCAGCCAGAGCTAAGGAAGAAGGATTTCCGTTTCGTATGACAGTTGAGGAGGCGTAAGATGCAGGTATCAGGTGAAGTGGCTGAAATGATAGATACGGTGTTTCTGCTGGCAGGCAATGCGCGTTTTGAATATGTGACGCCGGAACTTATCTTATATGTAGCCTGTCAGAACAAGGTGTTTGCAGAGGCGTTTGAAAACTGCGGCGGAAAGATTCAGGAATTAGACAAAAACTTAAAGACGTATCTGGAAGAATATATGGAACGTTATGAAGAGGATGCAGTTTGTACGCCGCAGCTGTCTCAGGGAACGGCAAAGATGCTTTCCTATGCATGGGAATCAGCAAAGAATAGCGGCAGGACAAAAGTGGAGCTGCCGCATATGGTTCATGCGATGTATGACCTGGAGGAAAGTTATGCAGTATATTATATGCGTCTGCAGGGAGTCGATCAAGCCGATCTCTTGCAGGAAATGCTTTTGATTGGTGAAAAAAATGAAAGCAGCAGCAAACGGTTTACACGTATAGAAGAATCAGTGGAAACAGAGGAACAAGACGGATCGGATACACAGGGAGCTTTCTGGCAGCAATATGCCGTATGCCTGAACGATTCACTGGAAGGGACACATCCGCTTATCGGAAGAGAGGATGAGCTGGAGCGTACGATGCAGATTCTTTGCCGCAAAGAGAAAAATAATCCTCTGCATCTTGGGGAGCCGGGAGTTGGAAAGACAGCGATTGTATATGGGCTTGCAAAGCTGCTGGAAGAAGGAAAGGTTGTGCAGCCTTTGCTTGGGGCAAAAATATTTTCCCTGGATCTTGGAAGCCTTTTAGCAGGCACACAGTACCGCGGAGATTTTGAAAAACGGCTGAAAAAGACGCTGGACAGTATTTCCAGAGAAGAAAAGCCGATTATTTATATGGATGAGATTCATAACATTGTAGGCGCGGGCGCGGTAAACGGCACAAGCTTTGATATTTCAAATATGTTAAAACCATATTTGTCAGCCGGGCATATTCGTTTTATTGGGGCTACAACGTTTGAGGAGTATAAAAAGCACTTCGAAAAAAGCAAAAGTCTTGTAAGGCGTTTTCAAAATGTGGAAATCAAAGAACCAGATTTTCAGGATGCTGTTCATATACTGGAAGGGCTGAAAGAAACATACGAAGCGTTTCATGGCGTTGTTTATGAAGAGGGTGTTTTGGAATATGCGGTTTCTATGAGTGACAAATATATACAAGAACGTTTTTTGCCGGATAAGGCGATTGACCTTATGGATGAGGCTGGCGCGTTTCGGCGGATGCATCCGCTAAAACAAAAAATACAGACGGTAAGCAAAGAACTTATCGATGAGATTGTGTCAAAGACATGCCATATTCCAAAACAGACGGTAGAACAGGATGAGATAAAAGCGCTGGCTTCTTTAGAAGAAAGACTGCAGCAGTTTGTATATGGACAGGACGAGGCGGTTACGCAAGCAGTCAATGCGGTAAAATTCTCAAGAGCCGGATTACTGGAAGAAGATAAACCGTTAGCAAGTCTGCTATTTGTCGGGCCAACCGGCGTCGGCAAGACAGAAATTGCAAAATGTCTGGCGAAAGAGCTGGGGATCCGTCTGATTCGTTTTGATATGAGTGAATATGAAGAAAAACATGCGGTAGCGAAGCTGATTGGCGCACCGGCAGGATATGTGGGCTATGAGGAAGGAGGACTTTTAACGGAACAGATCCGAAAGCATCCGCATGCGGTGCTTCTGCTGGATGAGATTGAAAAAGCGCATCCGGATATTTATAACATATTGCTGCAAGTAATGGATTATGCGACGCTTACCGATAATCAGGGCAGAAAAGCGGATTTTCGCAATGTCATTCTGATTATGACTTCAAATGCAGGTGCAAACAGGATTGGAAAACCCGGAATTGGATTTCAGGGAGAAGATACTTCTGCAGATGTTGTTTTAGAAGAAGTCAAACGAATTTTTCAGCCGGAGTTTCGTAACCGTTTGAATAAGATTGTGGCATTTCATAGTATGAATCCCAAAATGGCAGATCAGATTATTGAAAAAAAATTGGGAGAGCTTCAAAAGCTGCTGGCACGCAAAAAGGTAACGCTGATGACGAATGACGCTGCAAAACTGCTGATTCGGAAAAAAGGCATCAGCGCGGAATACGGCGCCAGAGAAATCGAACGCGTGATCGCAGGCGAAATCAAACCGCTGTTTGTAAATGAGATTTTGTTCGGCAAATTAAAACAAGGCGGGACATGTGCTTTGACAGCTCCAAAAGAACAGTTTGAACTTGAAATTACGAGTACTGCTGACATGCAGACAGATCACGGGAATGATTTTTCAAACACGCTCTAAAGCAGATGCATGATTTTTTCAGAATAAATCAAATGATAGGAATGGAGGATAAAATGCCGGTTTATCGTTTAACAGAGCATGAGATTTCGTTTCCGAATCCTGCGCTGGCACGTGCTGACGGACTGCTTGCGGTTGGCGGCGATCTGAGTGTGGAGCGCCTTCTTTTGGCCTATACGCATGGAATCTTTCCATGGTATGAGCCGGGAGAGGAAATTTTGTGGTGGTGTCCGAAAGAGCGGTTTGTTATTTTTCCAAATGAGATACACGTATCGCATTCTATGAAGAAGTATATGAAAAAGCGCCGGCTGCAGCTTGTATGCAATCGTGATTTTTCATATACGATGCATTGCTGCCGGATGAAGCGGGAAGACAAAGAGGGAACCTGGATCTCGGATGAGATGGAGGCTGCGTATGGACGTCTGCATAGGGCAGGGTACGCGGTCAGTGTGGAAGTGTTTGTGGATGGTGCGCTGGCAGGCGGGTTATATGGTGTTTCTATTGGCAAATGCTTTTTTGGAGAGAGTATGTTTTCGGAAAAGGAAAATGGTTCTAAAACAGCGTTAATATTGTTTGCACAACAGCTGGAGCAGCAGAAGTTTTTGCTTATTGACTGTCAGTTTCATACAGAGCATTTGGAACGAATGGGCGGGCGTTATATTTCATGGGAAGCATATAGGAAGCTGCTTGGAAAGGGCTGTTATCTATGTAAATGAAGAAATAAAAAGAAATTGCATGTATTTTGATTATAAGAATGGAGCATACGGGAGTCGAACCCGTGGCCTTAACAATGCGAATGTTACGCGCTCCCAACTGCGCCAATGCCCCATAGACTCAGTATAACATAATTATCAAAATTTTCAATACTTAATTTTATTTTTGGATCATATTTTATTTTTGTTCATCCTGGCTAATGAGCTGCAGCTGGTCGTAAGCGCTTTTTATATAAGGATCTTTTTCAGCAATCATATCAAACTCCTCTCTTTTTTCAGCGTTGATAAATTTTGCCCATAATTCAATGTCGCTGCATTCTTTGCGCAATTCCTTTGGCAGTTCCATTACATGAAATACCATTGATTATAAAGGAAAATATTGAAATTGCAACCATGAAATTTATACAATTGTAAAGATTGAATGTATAAGGCATAGCCGCTTTTAGTGGGATGAAAGCGGCTATCTGCGTATAAGTGCGGGAACCGGAAAAATCATGCAGCAGATGCTTTCTTATCCAGAACATTAAAAAAGAAATGCAGAAAAAATCTGATTTTGCCGTTTTCAAAAAAGGTAAAAGATTTCGGCTGATGCATATCAGGCAAATACTTCCTATGTGCCCTTTATAATTTGTTTATATTTAATTTATAAAAGCTTCATAGTTTCTTTGAAAATAATTTGCAAAAACATGTTGACAAAGAAAATAGGGAGTGTTATCTTAGTCATATCGATATTAGCACTCTAATTCGTCGAGTGCTAACAAAGGCGATTCATATAAGCTGTCTGCATATGATAAATCTGGCAGCGTATGCAGTCATAGCAGCAGAACAGGCTGTGTGAACTGCTGTCGGTCATTATGTATGATATTAAGTTAAGAAAGGCTGTGAGTGTACTTTTATGGAGGGACTTGATGAAAGAAAGACCAGAATCTTAAAAGCCATCATAAAGAATTACCTGGATACAGGGGAACCGGTTGGTTCGCGAACGATTTCAAAGTACACAGATTTGCATTTGAGTTCAGCAACGATTCGTAATGAAATGTCAGATCTGGAAGAATTAGGATATATCCTCCAGCCGCATACCTCTGCAGGACGGATCCCGTCGGATAAGGGTTACCGGTTCTATGTAGATAACCTGATCGCAGAAAAAAATCAGGAAATCAGCGATATGCAGAATTTTGTGATAGAGCATACCGAAAAGATGGAAAAGGTATTGAAAAAAGTCGCCAGATTATTGGCAAATAATACCGAATATGCGGCCATGATTACAGGCCCCCGATATCATCGCAGCAAATTGAAGTTTATCCAGTTATCCAGAGTAGATGCGGGGCAGCTGCTTTGTGTGATTGTTTTAGAAGGAAACATTGTAAAAAATAAAATGCTGGAGTTAAATGAAGAGCTGACAGATGAGCAGTTGTTAAAGCTGAATATTCTTCTGAACACGAGCTTAAATGGGCTGTCCATCGAGCAGATCAATCTTGGCACGATATCCGTACTCAAAGATCAGGCAGGTATCCACAGCAGAATTGTCAGCGATGTGCTGGATGCGGTAGCAGAAGCAATTGGAGAAGATGAAGACCTGCAGATTTATACGAGCGGGGCGACCAATATATTTAAATACCCGGAGCTTAGCAATTCTGAAAAAGCAAGTGAGTTTATTTCCGCTTTTGAAGAAAAGCAGGCGCTTGCAAATATGATTACCGATAA
Source organism: uncultured Eubacterium sp. (assembly GCA_910584595.1). Taxonomy (GTDB): domain Bacteria; phylum Bacillota; class Clostridia; order Lachnospirales; family Lachnospiraceae; genus Eubacterium_J. The sequence continues at coordinate 7,983 of CAJUBQ010000028.1, read as the reverse complement.
ACTGGGGGAACAGGAGCCGGGAACCGGCATACAAGTCTATATTGGGGATGAAAGCCCGATTAAAACGATGAAAGACTGCAGTGTTGTAACAGCCACATATGAGCTGGGAGACGGCATCACAGGGACGATCGGTATCATAGGCCCTAAACGCATGGATTATGAAAAAGTATTAAATAACCTGAAACATTTAAAAAAACAGTTGGATGGTATTTATCATAAGGATGAAAAGCCTACAGGTGGTTAAAATAGAAAGGAGCAGGACACGTGGAAACAAAGAAGGATCAAATGGAAGAAGATATCCTGCAGGATACTGATACCGCAGAGAATATGGAAGAGGTGGAAGTAACAAACGGGGATGATGAGCAGGATGCAGATCTGACAGAACAGGAAGAGACAGTGGCTCAGGATGAAGAAGAGGCAGATGAGGAGCAGTCCTGCGCGGATGCATCAGAAGCGGAATCCGGTCAGGCTGGCGCAAAAAAAGGTTTTTTTAAGAAAAATAAGAAAAAAGATAAAAAAGATGAAAAAATTGAAGAGCTGACCGACCAGGTAAAACGTCAGATGGCAGAGTTTGACAATTTCCGCAAACGAACAGAGAAAGAAAAGACACAGATGTATGAAATCGGCGCCAAGAGTATTATTGAAAAAGTGCTTCCGGTTGTAGATAACTTTGAACGTGGTCTTGCGGCTGTGCCGGAGGAAAATAAGGACGATGCATTTGTAGACGGCATGAATAAGATTTATAAACAGATGATGACGATGCTGGAAGAAGCAGATGTAAAGCCGATCGAAGCGGTCGGCAAAGAGTTTGACCCGAATCTGCATAATGCAGTTATGCAGACGGAAAGCGAGGAGTATGAATCCGGTATTGTCGCGCAGGAGCTTCAAAAAGGATACACTTATCGCGACAGTGTCGTAAGGCACAGTATGGTAGCAGTAGTCAGTTAATGAAATATTTTCATAGAAATGCCTTTATGGCATCAATTTTAGGAGGAATGAACAATGAGTAAGATTATAGGTATTGACCTTGGTACAACAAACAGCTGTGTAGCTGTTATGGAAGGTGGAAAACCAACCGTTATTGCAAATCAGGAAGGCGCAAGAACAACACCTTCTATCGTAGCCTTTACAAAGACGGGCGAGCGTCTTGTTGGTGAGCCGGCAAAACGTCAGGCAGTAACGAATGCAGAAAAGACCATTATTTCTATTAAGAGAGATATGGGTACAGATCACGGCAGAACGATTGATGATAAAAAATATTCACCACAGCAGATTTCTGCAATGATCTTACAGAAGTTAAAAGCAGATGCAGAAAGCTATCTGGGAGAAAAAGTAACAGATGCGGTTATTACGGTGCCAGCTTACTTTAACGACGCGCAAAGACAGGCGACAAAAGATGCAGGCAAGATTGCAGGTCTGGAAGTAAAACGTATTATTAATGAGCCGACAGCAGCAGCGCTTGCTTATGGACTGGATAATGAAAATGAACAAAAGATTATGGTATACGACCTTGGCGGCGGCACGTTTGATGTATCTATCATTGAAATCGGCGACGGCGTTATCGAAGTATTATCAACAAACGGCGATACAAGACTCGGCGGGGATGACTTTGACCAGAAGGTAACAGACTGGATGATTGCAGAGTTCAAAAAAGCAGAAGGCGTTGATCTTTCGAATGATAAGATGGCGTTACAAAGATTAAAAGAAGCAGCAGAAAAAGCAAAGAAAGAATTATCTTCAGCAACGACGACAAATATTAACCTGCCGTTTATTACTGCTACTGCTGAAGGCCCGAAGCATTTTGATATGAACCTTACAAGGGCAAAATTTGACGAATTAACAAGAGATTTGGTAGAACGCACAGCAATTCCGGTGCAGAATGCATTAAAAGACGCCGGCCTTACGAACGGCGACATTACAAAAGTACTTCTTGTAGGCGGTTCCACACGTATTCCTGCAGTTCAGGACAAAGTAAAACAGCTGACAGGCAAAGAACCAAATAAGAGCTTAAATCCGGATGAATGTGTAGCAATCGGAGCTTCCATTCAGGGTGGTAAGCTGGCCGGTGATGCAGGCGCAGGGGAAATCCTTCTTTTGGATGTTACTCCGTTGTCCTTATCCATTGAAACAATGGGTGGTGTAGCTACGAGACTGATCGAGAGAAATACAACGATCCCGACAAAGAAGAGCCAGATTTTCTCTACAGCAGCAGATAATCAGACAGCCGTAGATATCAACGTTGTGCAGGGTGAAAGACAGTTCGCAAGAGACAATAAGTCGCTTGGTCAGTTCCGTTTGGACGGTATCCCTCCGGCACGCCGCGGTGTTCCGCAGATCGAGGTTACTTTTGATATCGATGCAAACGGTATTGTGAATGTATCTGCAAAAGATCTTGGCACAGGCAAAGAGCAGCATATTACAATTACGGCTGGTTCGAACATGTCAGATGACGAAATCGACCGCGCTGTAAAAGAAGCGGCAGAATATGAGGCACAGGACCGCAAGCGCAAAGAAGCGATCGATGCAAGAAATGATGCAGATTCGTTTGTATTCCAGACAGAAAAAGCGTTGGAAGAAGTAGGCGCAAGCCTGGATGCGGCTGACAAGGCGGCAGTTGAGGCTGACTTAAATGCATTAAAAGCTTTGCTGGAAGCAAATCCACAGGCTGAAAATCTTACAGATGCGCAGGTAGATGAGATCAAAGCGGCAAAAGAGAAGCTGACAGAAAGCGCACAAAAAGTATTTGCAAAGATGTATGAAAACGCACAGGCAGCACAGGGCGCAGGTGCAGGCCCAAATCCGTCTGACTTTGCAGGCGCAGCAGGCGGTGATGCAGGCGCACCGGAAGACGATGTCGTAGATGCAGATTTCAAAGAAGTATAAAGCAAACAGAACAAAGGTAAAAGAGCAAATAGAACGAAAAAACAGAAATAATATTGTGCAGGCAGAGGAAAAGTTATGGCAGAGCAGAAAAGAGATTATTACGAGGTTCTAGGGGTAGCAAAAAATGCCGGGGATGCAGAGATTAAAAAAGCTTACCGCGTCCTCGCAAAAAAATACCATCCGGATATGAATCCTGGTGATAAAGAAGCAGAAAAGAAATTCAAAGAAGCTTCCGAAGCCTATGCGATTTTAAGCGATCCGGAAAAACGCAGACAGTACGACCAGTTTGGCCATGCGGCATTTGAAGGCGGAGGCGGCGGAGCCGGGGGATTCGACTTCTCAGGTATGGACTTTGGTGATATTTTTGGTGATATTTTTGGCGACTTTTTTGGCGGCGGCAGCAGCAGACGAAGCAGCAACGGCCCGATGAAAGGAGCGAATGTACGTGCCAGCGTACGGATTACGTTTGAAGAAGCAGTTTTTGGATGCGAAAAAGAATTAGAGCTGGTATTAAAAGACGATTGTCCACAGTGCCATGGAAGCGGTGCGAAGCCTGGAACGAAACCTGAGACTTGTACAAAGTGCGGCGGCAAGGGTAAAGTAATGTTCACACAGCAGTCACTTTTTGGCATGGTTCAAAATGTACAGTCTTGTCCGGATTGTCGGGGAACAGGCAAAGTAGTAAAAGAAAAATGTCCAAATTGCCATGGCAACGGATATGTTTCCAATAAGAAAAAGATTTCCGTCAGCATTCCGCCGGGAATCGACAATGGACAGAGCGTACGCATTCGGGAAAAAGGAGAACCAGGCGCAAATGGAGGACCGAGAGGAGATTTGCTTGTAGAAGTTATCATTGCGAGTCATCCGATCTTCCAGCGGCAGGATATGAATATTTATTCCACGGCACCGATCTCATTTGCACAGGCAGCGCTTGGCGGAGAGATTCGAATCAGCACGATCGACGGTGATGTATTGTATAACGTTAAGCCGGGGACACAGACAGATACGAGAATTCGTCTGAAAGGCAAAGGAGTGCCGTCCCTCAGGAATAAAAATATCCGTGGAGATCAGTACGTTACACTTGTGGTACAGGTACCGACCAGCTTAAACGCAGAAGCGAAGGAAGCGCTGCGCAAATTTGATGAGGCCAGCGGCAGTTCTTTGAAAGGCCAGGCTGATGCATCCGCAGGGAACGGGAAAAAGAGCGGACGCAAAACGTTTATGGATAAGGTAAAGGATGTGTTTGAAGATATTTAAATGACGCATCGGCTTTTTAGACAGTGGCGGGAGAGGATCCTGCCGCTGTTTTTTGTGCAACAATTTAAGATATGTGTTGCTTTTGGCTTCGCGGACGTTGAGAGAGTGGATTTGCCCGGTCTTTCTGTGACCGTTCCAGAATGTAAGAAGCTCTAAGCATTCTGCATTTACATTATAACAACCGGACGGTCGCGTCACCTAGTTCGCCCTGGCTAAACGCCAGCAGCTAAAGGTGTCGCTTGGCTTCGCCCCTGATGATGAAGCAGAATGCTAAGAGCTTCTAACATCCTTCCAAAGCCACAGAAAGACCGGGCAAATCCACTTTCTCAACTGGTTATTGAAAACATTGTACGTTACGCTTTATCGGATTATTAGCTATTTTGTAACAATTCATCGTTGCAACCCCCTGCGGGAGATGAGATTTTAAGTGTAAAGAATCTGAAAATATATTAACTTTCAAATTATTTCAAAAGCAATATGGTCCTGTAATATCTTTCCAAAACCAGCTGGGATAGGGGAGTTGTCTGGTCTGCCTGTGGCTTTGGAAGAATGTTAGAAGCTCTTAGTATTCTGCTTCATCATCAGGGGCGAAGCCAAGCGACACCTTTAGCTGCTGGCGTTTAGCCAGGGCGAATTAGGTGACGCGACCGTCCGGTTGTCATAGTGTAAATGCAGAATGCTTAGAGCTTCTTACATTCTGGAACGGTCACAGGCAGACCAGACAACTCCCCTATCCCAGCGTCTGGGAATCCAAAAAAGCAACACTTATCTTAAATTGTTGCTTCCTGCAAAAAATCATAGGATTTCAGCAGCATATTTTCCAATGAAAAGATTTCCCTTCGTAATTTAAAAGATCTCTCCATTAAAGTCTACGAATAATATTGGTGATGTGGACTTGGAAGCATCGTTTTAACCTGTATATTATATTGGTACAGAATATTGTATAAAATATTGACGATGTTATGAATATGGAATATATTATATTCTAAGGAGCGTGATTATATGATAGTAACAAATTTTTCTAATGTGAGGAATAATTTTAAAGAAGTTTGCGATTGAGTTGTACAGGATTCTGATATTGCAATAATTACGAGAAAAAATGATGAGAATGTTGTGCTTATGTTTCAAGCAAAGCATGATAATCTGATGGAGTTTCATAAACGGTGAAGCGCATAAGAGGTAAAAGGATGAAAATAGACAGGTTAATTGGAATTTTGTCAGTGCTTTTACAAAGGGACATGGTATCCGCTCCTTATTTAGCGGAGAAGTTTGAGGTTTCCAGACGGACGATACATCGTGATGTGGAAGCTCTTTGTATGGCAGGCATACCGATCGCAACCCGTCAGGGAGCAAATGGCGGCATTTCTATTATGGAGGACTATAAAATAGACCGGACGTTGCTTACCAATTCCGATATGCAGGATATTCTTGCAGGACTCAGAAGCCTCGACAGTGTGAGTGGAACGAATCGTTACCAATGTCTGATGGAGAAGTTTGCAAAAAATGAATATGAAAAAATTGCTGATAGCCATATTGTTGTTGATCTTTCAGGCTGGGACAAATCATTCGTTTCAGAAAAGATAGAACTTTTAAAACAGGCAATTGAAAAACATTTGAAGGTGACTTTTCAATATAGTTCTCCCATCGGTGAAAGTGAACGTGAAGTGGAACCGTATCAGATTATGTTTCAGTGGTCTAACTGGTATTTGTGGGCATTTTGTGTCATAAGGCAGGACTATAGAATGTTCAAGCTAACCAGGATGACCGAACTAAAGTGTACGGATGAAACATTTGCGAAAAGAGAAAACGCCGGATATATCCGTCAAGATTATTGGGATGCTTCCGGTGATGTAAAAGCTGTTATAAAGTTTGACAAATCATCAAGGTGGAAAGTGATCGATGATTTTGGAACCGAACGGCTGCATTATGATGATAATGGAGATCTATGGCTCAGCTATGTCTGGGTCAGTAAGGAATCGTTTTTTTATCATATGCTGTCTTTTGGGGATAAGGCCGAAATTGTAGAGCCTGCAGAGTTTCGAAACGAGTTTTGTGATTTTGTAAAAAAAATTTTAATAAAATATAATAAAACATGACATATAGTTGTCATGTTTTGTCTGATATACTTGTTTTAGGAACAGTTCCTTATCAAAAAAGAAACGAGGTATCAGCGATGAATTATGAAATTGTATGCTTGGAAGAAAAAAACGTAGTAGGTTATTTGGATCGGACGAATAACTCTTCACCTGAAATGGGGACGGTGATCGGCGGCCTTTGGCAAAAACTTTACGCACCTGAAAATTGTTCAAGAATCAAAAACCGTGTAAATGAAAAAGCATTGGGTATTTACATGGATTATGCTTCTGACGAATGCGGAGATTATACGGTTATGGCAGCTTTTGAGGTAAAAAGTAACGAAGAACAGACCGGCTTTGCATTGAGAAAAATTCCTGCCGGCAAATATGCAAAATTTGTTGTGAAAGGAAATATGCTGACTGCTGTACAGGAATTTTGGCAGAAGCTTTGGGACATGGAACTGAAACGTTCTTACCTGTGCGATTTTGAAGAATATCAAAACGCTGATCCTGAACATGCCGAAATACATATTTATATAGGATTGAAATAAAGGAAAAAATATAGTTTTCTGATATATTTTTTGCAGCATGTTATGATGGTGGCAGAATCGGAAAAGAGAGTGATAAAATGGGTGCGGTAAACATAAATACATTTCATGAAAAAAAATATACGTTAAAAGATATAGATGCGTTGCCTGACGGTCAACGGGCTGAGCTGATTGACGGTCAAATTTATTATATGGAGCCGCCCGGTTTGGCACATCAAAGAATCGTAAGCTATCTGCATAGTAAAATATACAGTTATATTGAGAGGAACGCTGGCAGCTGTGAAGTATTGCCGGCTCCATTTGCCGTATTTTTAAATGATGAAGATGATACAATCTATCTGGAACCGGATATATCTGTTGTCTGCGACCGGGGAAAATTAGATGAAAAGGGATGCCACGGTGCGCCGGACTGGGTGATTGAAGTTGTTTCGGCATCGAGCCGCCCAAGAGATTATATCAGAAAGATGGTGAAATACAATATGGCGGGTGTTCGTGAATATTGGATTGTTGACCCGGAAAAAGAAATTACTACGGTGTATCAATTTGATAAAGAAACGATGGAACAATATGCTTTTGGAAATGAAGTTCCGGTTGGGATTTATGAACATTTTTCTATAAAGGTGGAACACGTTTACAGAATATAAGTATGGCGGAGCAGACTTGCAGATGCGAACAGAAAGAAACGGTAAAGAAAAAATTCTTTACCGTTTCTTCTTGCTGTTTATTTTTTGAGATCATATAATAGCAGGAAGAATAGAGTCATAAGCGATAATATTGGAGTGAAACCAGCCGGAGTTTTACCTTGAAGACCGAAAACTCCAGATATAATAGTCAACAGACTAAGCAGAACGACTATTCTGCATAATATTTTTTTCATTTCTCGCATTCCTTTATTTTTTGAATCATTTATCATTTTTTGCTGATGTTTCTCTGGTTACATTATTTTTCTGATATATCAGGGAGTAACCGGTTAACGCAAATATTCTGTAGCGTTTCATCTATATCCCGTTTGTTGCGTGTGTCAGTGTCATAGATACATGATAAAACTATATTTTTGAAAATACAATAAACTACAAACTTATAATATTATATAATTTTACAAATGTCAATAACAATTAGAAAAGAAACGCAGGATACTGATAGTAACTGGTTACTATTCACGGAAGTGGACAAGTAACAAAGCAACAGTTTAGACAAAGTGTTGCTTTTTCTGGATTACC